>JBEVXT010000117.1:6358-12054 GCA_040505955.1 Sedimenticola sp.
TACAATTTTGAAATAACAAACCTCCCGAAGGAGGTTTGTTATGAAAAACGGGGGGGTTAATCCATCTCCGGTTCTGGAGGCGGATTTCCGTCATATACATCGTTGCGGCTCTTCTGAAGGTAGGCGTCACGGGAGAATTCATAAGGATCGAGAGCCGCCTCTTCCATTACACGACTGGCGCCAAGCAGATCAGACCGCTTGTCCAGGCCGCGCAGACCGATAAGCAGATTACGCCGGGCGTTGGGTTCAACATAGGTGACCGGATCAGTATACCAGTCAACGACAACGCCGATGACTCCACGACCGCTGCTCGGCCCGAGTATCGGCAGCACAATGTAGGGGCCAGCTCCTGCGCCCCAGGCACCCAGAGTCTGGCCAAAATCCTCACCGTACTTCTGCATGTTCATGTTACTTGCCACATCAAAGAAACCGAGGATGCCGACGGTTGAGTTGACCAGTACACGCCCAACATCCGAAATCGCACGCTTGAGCTTGAACTGCAGAAGATTGTTGATTGCAGAGCCCACATCCGCCAGATTACCGAAAAAGTTGCTGATACCATGATCGACCGGCGCCGGGATAATTGCCCGATAGCCTTCTGACAATGGCTTGATCAACGCCTCATCCAGGGCATCATTGAAGGAGTACATCGCCCGGTTAAAACCCTCGATTGGGTCACGGGGATCCTGGTAATCACCGGTCGCTGCACAGCCGGTCATAAGAAGAAACAGGGCGCTGAGCAGCAGATGCTGCAGCCGCCTGATAGCACCCGTGACCATGCCCTTATTATTTATTAGTTTACTCATAGCTTCCTCAACCACCGCCCCCTCTGAGGAGACAAAGTACAATGGATACCGTTAGAAAACAGCCACCCCGAATTCCGGCACTGCCTTCTGATCCCCTTAGTACATTATTATGCACACCGTACCCTGAGTATTGAACCATTTATTTTAGTATGGCATGAAACGGGTTGTAACTCAGGAAACTCAATAAGCGATATTGACTAACTATAGCAACAATTTCACTGGGGAACCTATGAATAAGTCTGGCCAAATTGAATTGTGCTCAGGAGGCGCAAGATCAACAACAGATCATTCGAATTCGGCTGCGCTTTGCTTTACCCTATGCCACCATGAATGAGATGACTTACAATCCGGCCATTGCCCGGCGCTTTCGCGGTTTCCTTCCAGTGGTGGTTGATGTTGAGACCGGCGGGTTCAACGCTGGCAGTGATGCACTGCTGGAAATCGCGGCGGTGACACTACGAATGGACGATGAGGGGCTGTTGCACCCGGCGGAAACCCACGCCTGTCATGTGGAGCCCTTCCCCGGCGCTGTTATTGATCCAAAAGCGTTGGAGTTCAACGGCATCGATCCACATCATCCCTTTCGCCAAGCACTGCCGGAGAAGGAGGCACTTACTAAGATTGCTGCACCTGTCCGCAAAGCGGTCAAGGCGAGCGGCTGCAACCGCGCCATCCTGGTAGGACATAACGCCTTCTTCGACCTCGGCTTCCTCAATGCTGCAGTGGAGCGCTGTCGCTTCAAGCGTAACCCCTTCCACCCCTTCAGCACCTTTGACACCGTCTCCCTGGCTGGACTGGTCTATGGTCAAACGGTGCTCGCCAAAGCGGTAAAGGCCGCCGGTATCGAGTGGGATAACCGCGAAGCCCACTCCGCCATTTACGATACCGAAAAAACCGCAGAGCTGTTCTGCACCATCATCAACGCCTGGCACAGGCTCTCGCCTGACCAGCCCTGGGAACCTGCAGATAGATAAAACCGGCGTAACTATTCAGCTCACCCCTGAAAACCACAGTTATGGTGGAACAGAGCTGTTGTAGGAGTGAACTTGTTCGCGATTAGCTTCGTAGGAGACTCATCGCGAACAAGTTCGCTCCTACATCTGTGTTCTGGATTACCGTGCTGAATAGAGACCACCGGTTTTTTTATTCAGCGTGGATAAACGGCTTACTCCGCTTCGTCCTCAGACTGCTTCTTCGTCGCCTCTTCGGTCATCTTCTTCAGCTCCCCGCTGGCGTGCATCTCCAGGGTGATGTCACACCCACCCACCAGTTCACCATCAATGTAGAGTTGGGGAAAAGTCGGCCAATCGGCATAACGGGGTAGGTTCTCGAAGATCTCGGGATCGGCCAGAACGTTGATGTAGGCAAATTTGACGCCACAATCCTGCAGCGCTGCGGCGGTACGGGAGGAGAACCCACACTGGGGAAACTGCGGGGTGCCCTTCATATAGAGCATGATAGAATTACCCTCTACCTGCTCCTTGATACGATCCATTACATCCATCAATTCACCTCAATTTGGTCGTGAAAAATAAATACGTAACTATTCAGCAGCGCAAAGAAATCGCTGGTAACTGTTCAGATTGCCCCTGAAATTCGTCATTTCAAGGCGAAAAATGTGAGTTTACATGGCTAAATGATCATTTTTTAACGCAGAAATGGCGGATTTCAGGGGTGAGCTGAATAGTTACTAAAATACTTTGTTGAATATGGGCCCCATGGAGGGGGTTTTCAAGGTGGGTCAAAAAGGCTTCAGGGTGGCGATAACACTGACCAGAAGCCCAAGCAACAGATTGATACCTATCGCACGACGAATCAAATTCATCTGCTCCCCCGCAGCGGAGAGGTTACCCGCTGCCAGCGCCTCACCCATACGTTGGTAGGGCTGGGTATAGATGTAGGTAAAGATCCCCATCATCACTAGGCCAAGGATCAGCATCAGATAGAGATACCAACCACCTTCTCCCCGAAGCGGAACAAAGAATATCCACAACCCGGATGTCAGGATCAGAGCAATGGCAACCCATACCCAGCGAAAAAAGCGATCAAGCACCCCCTTCAGCAGTGGCAGCCTCAGAGGGGGCTCCAGCGCCTCTGCCGCCGTAGGCCGCAGGGCCATGTGGGCGAAAAACATCCCGCCCACCCAAACGATGGTGCCGAGAAGATGCAGTGTTATTGCAATTGAAATCATGTTTTTCTCCTGAAACTTAGCCGGAAATGAACGCAAATAAACGCAAATATAGCTCTCCGCTGGTATATTGTTTGGGCATTGATCCCTAATAACAAAGAGTATGTTCTGACGCTTTGCATTTGTAGGAGTGAACTTGTTCGCGATGGACTCCGAAACATGCTCTTCGCGAACAAGTTCGCTCCTACACCCGACTTCAGGACTGTTTTCTAGAGCCAGCTTCAAATATTTGCGTTCATACGCGTTTATTTGCGGCCAACATTGACTCTTTTTCTTTCTATCAGTGGCTGTGCTTCGTGGGTAATCAGGCAAACTTTTTGAGAAGTTACAAATGTGACGTTTGATTCACTCTCTGCGCCCTCTCTGCTTCTCCGCGTCCTCCGCGTTCCGCTTTTTAAAACCTTTCGGCACAGCTCACACCACCGCATCCACATTCCGCTGCAGCCAGTACTCCAGCAGCGCCATGTGCCATAACTTGCTCCCCTGCAAGCGGGTGTGGTGCATCTCCGGCGCGGCAAGCAGCATATTGACATAGGCCGGGGCGTAGAGCCCCCGCTCCCGGCACGCCTGGGATTCGAGAATATCTCGCATGAAGTGGAGAAAATCCCCACGTACATACTTGAGGGCGGGCATCGGAAAATAGCCTTTGGGCCGGTCGATCACCGCATCGGGCACCAGTCCCCGGGCCATCGCCTTGAGTGGATACTTACCCCCGTCCCGCAGTTTCAGCTCCGGTGGGCACTGCATCGCCAGCTCCACCAACTCCTGATCCAGGAACGGTACCCGCGCCTCCAGACCCCAGGCCATGGTCATGTTGTCAACACGCTTTACCGGATCATCGACAATCAAGGTGGTGACATCCATCCGCAACACCGCATCCATGAAGGTGCCTGCACCCGGCTCAGCCAGCAGTTGGGCAATCTTCCGACGGGTGTGATCCTCCCCACGGTAGGCTGGCATCACCATCTGACGATACTCGTCATGATCGCGGTCAAAGTAGTGTTTGGCAAAACGTTCAACCGGAGTGCCGCTGCTCTCGGCCATCATCTGCGGGTACCAGAAGTAGCCGCCGAACACCTCATCGGCCCCCTGACCCGACTGCACCACCTTGACCTCTTTGGCAACCTGTTCGGAGAGGAGGTAGAAGGCCACGGCATCCTGACCAAACATCGGTTCGGCCATGGCGTCCACCGCTTCGGGCAGCCGTTTTAACACCTCGCTATTGGGTACCAGATACTTGCGGTGTCGCGTGCCGTAGCGCTCCGCCACCGGATCCGAAAACTCAAACTCACTCCCTTTCTCATCCGGGTGATCTTCAAAACCGACAGAGAAGGTGCGCAGATCGGAGACACCCGCCTCCGCCAGCAACGCCACCAGCAGGCTGGAGTCGAGACCGCCGGAAAGCAGCACACCCACCGGCACATCGGCAATCTCGCTGCGTTTTTTCACCGCCCGGCGCAGCTTGTCGTGAATCGCCTCCAGCCACTCCCCCTCTGTCAGAGGTTGTGATGGCCGCATCGCCTGCAGATGCCAGTAGCGCCGCTCCCGGCTGTTGCCCTGCTCATCAATCACCATGCAGTGGCCCGGCGGCAGTTTTCGTACGCCCTTGAGAATGGTCAGGGGCGCCGGAACCACACCGTGGAGGGTAAACTGATAATGGAGGGCTTCGGGGTCGATGGTGGTGTCGATGTCACCCGGCTCCAACAGCGCCTGAACAGAGGAGGCGAAACGGAACCAACCACTCCCCCAACCGTAGTACAGGGGCTTGATGCCCATGCGATCACGGGCAAGGAACAGCTGCCGCTTGCGCTGATCCCAAACGGCGAAAGCAAACATCCCCGAGAGCCGCTCGACACACTGCTCCCCCCAGGCGTGCCACGCCTTGAGAATTACCTCGGTATCACTGGCAGAGAAGAAATGGTAGCCCATGCCACGCAACTCTTCGCGCAGGCTGGGGTAGTTGTAGATAGTGCCGTTGAAGACCACCGCAAGCCTGAGGTCCTGATCCACCATCGGCTGGTTGGCATGTTCGGTGAGATCAATAATAGCCAGGCGTCGGTGACCAAAACCGAGAGGACCGTCGCTGAAGCAGCCATCATGATCCGGCCCCCGCCGCACCAACCGCTCCTTCATCATGCGAATCGCCCCGAGGTCGGCCGATCGGCCATCTGAACGCAGCTCACCACACAACCCGCACATATCAACACACTCCCGCAGCAGACAGAGACAAGCCCCTTATATGCGACCCGCCGCCGTGCAATTCAACCCGGAGTAATTATAGCGGATAGAGATCGGCTTCCGGCGAAGTATGCCATACTCGCAGCTGGTGTAATGCGATGGAGGGACTATGGTAGTGGCGGTATTCAACCGCACCACAGAGACTACCGATACCTTTATCAACGATCCGGCACTGGGTTGGAGAAGGCGGTGCCGGTCACTATGTCAAGAGGGTGCACAATGGGCATCGAGCACAGCGACATGCAACTGATCAGCGAAGCTTACCAGTTGATGCGTGAGGGCCTGGGAATGTCGGCTGGCGAGATCCATGACGTGGGTATCAACTGGACAGTGTGGATTTAAAGGAATTTAAAGGGCTCCGACCCCTTTTCGCATTTTACTTCGACCCGTATTTGTTACTTCCAGGACTTTTGATTTTTTGGTAGACGTTTATCGTCGTCAATCAGTTTTACCTGGTGGGGTGG
>JBEVXT010000118.1:0-1981 GCA_040505955.1 Sedimenticola sp.
TGCGGGTGCCCCGCTCCAGATCGCGACTGATGGCACCGGTCTTGCGCTCCAGATGAAAACGCAGGGAGAGGTTGTGGAGGTGAGTCAGCACCTGGGTGGAGAGCCGCCGCATGGCGTGGTAACGCACCCGGGCAAACACCACATCGCGCAGCTCATTGAACAGTGTGCTACTGAGGCGCAGGGCGCCGTAAGCGAGCAGCAGGGCCACCGGCAGCACCAGTTCCACCCCGCCGTTACGCTCCATCAGGTCGACAACCTCCTTGAGTACCAGGGGTATGCCAACATTGGCCAGCTTCGCCATCACCAGACAGGCCAAAGCCAGTAGCGCACGACCACGATAGTCCCACAGGTAGGGGAGCATCTTGTGCAGATTGTGCCAGTCGCGGCGATCGCTGTGAGGACGGGATTCGGCGGTGCGGTTGTGGGCCATGTTGAGATTCGGTGCTCGGGAAAAGTGAGATTCTAACAGGAATCAGTTTAAACCCATTTGGGGCACATAGGAGAACCTGATTACACCTGAGATTCAGCCAATGGTAGAAGAAGATCATTCAATGTTGGCCGCAAATAAACGCGGATGAACGCAAATATTTAAAGCCAGCTCTATAAAACAATCCTGAAGTCGGTGTAGGAGCGAACTTGTTCGCGAAGAACACGTTTCGGAGTCCATCGCGAACAAGTTCGCTCCTACAAAGGCAAAACGCCAGAACATGCTCTTGGTTATTAGAGATCAATGCCAAACAATATACCAGTGGAGAGCCATATTTGTGTTCATTTCCGGCTGATTTTCAGGGGTAATCAGGAACCCATTTGCAAGCAGGGGCTTCTTCCCCAAATGCAGCGACAGTCCGGCCAGTAAGCTGGACATAGCAGTCCAGGATTGACGGTGGATGACCTGAGACTATTTCGACGCTTTGTCCGACTTCGGCCAACTCACATCCAATACACGGATAAAGATCTGCCGTTGCTCCACGACATCCAGTTGAGCCTCCAGCCGGGACTTCAGCTCCTGCGGGGTGCGCGGCATTTTTCCCCCGTCCACAGCACCAGGAATACTCCCTTCGCCGAACCAGAGCACACAATAGATGCCGTACCCTGACGCTCGTGGAGCGATGGCATATTGGTTGATAAGCTGGGAGCGAAGCGCACTCCATAGAAACCGACTGTCATCACGTTTCAGTTCAATCGGTAGTTCGAATTCGTTGCGGTAAGAGAGGCGGATATCGGCACGTTTGTCGTTGAAATAATCAGCTTCTGACAGGCAATCGATACCAAATGGATGAAGGCGCGCTTTGAGTTGACGAAGTAAGGCATCGCGACAGCGATTTTCCTCCCGCCTGCCAGGTGGTTTCCTGTTCTCTGTATTCCAAAAATCACCAAAGCCATCGTAGTTTTCCTGCCGTATCTCCAGGGCAATATCGTCCAGATGATCCAGAACCAATGCAGCCAAATCAGCAACATCAGCTGGCGACCTGTTAGCGAGTATCTGCGCGACATCGGCTAGCGGAAGAAAGTGGAATTCGCGCTCACGTTGTTTCAACCGCGACTGATTGCGAGTGTTTTCCAGTCTGGATTTCAGTTTATCGAGGGTGGGCAGCGCAAGTAGTCGTTCTATCTCTTCAGCACTATTCTCAGTCGCCATAGCCCCCAGACGGGTAATCAGAGCACTGACATGATCACCTCGATGCATTGCTCCGGTATCCATGCCTTCACCACTGGACCAGTCAAGTTCCGCGTGAGGTGAGAGCAGTTCGATCAGCCTGCCGATGGTTTCCGCAGAAAGAGCGAATTGGTCATTCACACCGCCCAAATCCTCACCCAGAAATCCAGAGAGATGATTGGCTCGAACCCAGGAGCTTCCAATGTAACTCCACAGGTCAGCCTCATGGCGCACTGGGTCATACAACATAGCGGCAGCCAGCCAGTAGACCTTCTGGGCAACATCCATGCTCTTCAAGGCAATCTTCTTCTTTGCAAGCAGCGG
>JBEVXT010000119.1:0-2772 GCA_040505955.1 Sedimenticola sp.
GATCGTACTAAGCTCAACATCAGTGGCAACAACAAGCATGGTTTTTATAAGTTTTATAAGCTTGCTAGCTAATGGGTCTGATTTTGATAATTCGTCAAAGCTTTTCACTTATCTAATTCCTTTTCTCAAAGAATGGATCTAAAACATAACGCTTAGTTAAGTTGCTGCCGAGTAATACCAGGACACCCATCACTAAATCGTGTTTGTGTAAGTGCAAGTGAGTCTTCGACCTCGTGAAAGATTTTGGGACATCCCAGTCCCCAAAATCGACTCGGCCTTCGACAACCTATTAGTGCCCTGGCCGTCCTGGTCACTGACCGCTACGCGATAACATCGCAAGCTCGTTACCGCTTCGCAGTCAGTTCCCGATGGAAATTGGGGTCAGAGTAAAATTTAATCGCCAGAAAAGAATGCCTTAATTTTACTCTGACCCTGATTTTTAATTTAGTGATGGGTGTCCTGGTATTGTTTTTCCGTGAATTCAAGCCAAATACTTCATTCAAAGTCCAGTTGTGATTCTGCTTCTTATTGGTTTTTACTTGGTAAAAGACATAAAAAAGCTGACCACCTCTGTTAATCCGAACAACGAAATCGTCGTGCATATCACAATAGACGCGATCAACTTCCTTCCCTTCAAGAATAGAGAGGGATGCTAAAGCAGCGGATCGCGCTTGCGCCCGGAACCCCCCGAGGGCATCTCTTCCCGACTGTTCTCTTGGCTGCACCGTTTCTAACATGGTCTAAATTACCATCGCAGTTTCGTTGTGGCGCTTAACATCGCAAATCACCGGCAGCCAAAAGCTGCATAGCGAGGTACGAGCGGCGCAGTTTTTGGTTGTCTGAATGCATCTGCCTTGTTAGATTTTTTCATTCTCTAGGTCATCTAGCTCTTTTTCCAATTCTGATTCAGCCATGCTTCGCTTCATCATGGCTTTTTCTAATTCAATATCCTCCGACAATTCCTTTGCACTCTTAGCACGCATTTCCTCTCTCTGCTTTTCGATAAGCATTTTTCTCTCAAGTAATTCATGTTTTCGTTTTCGTCTAGTTTCCTCTAGCTTAAGCCTGTGCACATGGTTTTTTTGATTAATATATTCATTAATTTTTTCAAAAAACCTTTGGATATATCCAAAAGGCAACTCAATAATGACAGTAAAACTAGTAAACGCTATAGATATAATTGATCCCAGTGTATTAGCAATTGACGAAACAGCATTGTAAATTGATACAATCAGATTACCCACGCCTTCAGAAATTTGGCTATAGATAAATACATCTTTTAATATGTTAATTGTTGATAGCTTGAATTTTAATGATTCGTCAACGGAGAACCTTTTTATGACAAAATACACAACAAACCATAATAAAGTAATAGCAGCAGTTATCATCCCGATTCTTACTATTGCCGTTACTAAGCCAGATACTATCTCCCAAAACCCATCTCCAATAAGATTGTAAGTAATTACATCAATAATACCCTCTGATATCTGCTCCTGAACAGGTTGACTTGCACTGCTATCAGTATTCATTTTTCGAATGCTTCCTTCCTAATATATTTATAAGACACAAAACTACAATTTTATAAATCTAACATTATAATCATCCGCCACCAACAGCAGCAGAAATGCATCTACCCCTACATGCTTTCATCCATATATAGATACTTTCATATACATATAGATACAAGCATCTACCTATAGGTATCTATATATAGATGCTTTTAGCTACTGGATACCATTCGATCCATCTGCCCCAGCGCCTCTATCTGCGCGCAGCTTAGCTCCCAGAGTTTGTACTTTGGCCGCCAGATGCTATCTATCTGCTTCATCTGATCTCTGAGTTCAGTTTTTTCGAACCCTATCCGGACGCCAAAGCACTCCGTTGGAGCCGGTGGCTTTGGTTTTCTCGATTTTATTTTGCTGACTTCCCAGGGACTATCCTCTTCGATAAGCTCAACCGTTTTGGAAGCAAGGGGGTTCCTGTGTGTCAACCTGATCGTGGAATAGATGAAACTGGCTGACGCCTTGATTTCGAGCAGTTGCCTAGTACCGTGCTGGTAGTGATTGTGTATTGTTCCGATCTCCATATCCGCCGCATCCGTTCACTTTAGTTATTGAATTCATCCTACATTTAGTAAGGACATGACGAAATAGTATCCCAACTTGCTCATTATGTGTAGGAAAAAATGGGCAATAGCGCTGCAGTGGTCGAGTTCAGACCATAAAGGCTGGGTGATGGGAACACTAATGGAGTGGAGGTGGGCTGCAGCTGTGATGGAGTTTGGTGCAGAATCGGGCGTTGTCGCCGCGCCTGGTCGCGACTGAAAAGCCGCTCCTACTGTGGATGTGTAGCGCCTGCCGCACTACTCACCATCAAATGTATGCATCTCCTTGTCCGACAGGGCATCTGCCGACGCGCCGTTCCAGGGTGCTTTGCCGTAGTAGATGGCACCCTCGGCGTCCACTTCCTGAAACTCGGCCAGGGTGATGTTGGCTTTTCTCAGATCGGTGCCGCGCAGGTTGCATGAAATAAAGCGGCAACCCTCAAGGTTGGCTTCACGCAGTACGACGTTCTCCAGGTTGGCCCTTTCGAAGTGTGCGTTGCTCAGGTCACAGGTGAGCATCTGGGTCTCGCTGAGGTCGATGTCCTTAAACTGAGCACCCTGCATCTTGCAGAGGAAAACATTGGCGTGTGAGAGGTTTGAGCCGCTGAAATCGGCATCTTTAAAGGAGGTGTTCTGAAGATGTCCATGGTCGATATCCGTCTTTTTGA
>JBEVXT010000120.1:0-1249 GCA_040505955.1 Sedimenticola sp.
GCAGGTAAATATTCTGTGGTTATAAAATAGGTACTACCCCAGATAATGGGGGCAATTGCGGTGAGTATAAGGTCAGTATTGCGTGTCATTGATGAATCCCATCAAGATATCTTGAAGTCAAGATAACATGAATTACCTTGAGGTCAAGATAAATGTCAACTATGATTCATCCTATGGATAAAGTTGATAAAATAATTACGCAGTGGAATAAAGAAAGGCCGGATCTTGACGTTGCTTCAATGGCGCTAATTGGCCGTTTTAAGCGGATTACACAATTTTTCAGTCTGGAAATGTCTAAAACATTTTCAGAGTATGGTTTAAATCCTGCAAACTTCGATGTACTGGCAACGTTACGTCGCTCAGGTTCGCCTTATGCGCTTTCACCGAATGATTTAATTGAATCTACGATGGTAACGTCTGGGACAATGACTAACCGGATCGACCAATTAACCAAAGCAGGGTTAGTTGAGCGCATTAAAAATCCAAACGATGGCCGTAGTGTTGTTGTCTCTTTAACCAGGGCAGGTTTTAAAGTTATCGATTCAACGTTAACAGCCCATGTGGAAACTCAAGATAAACTGACCTCCGGCTTGTCACAGGATGAACAAAAACGCCTCAATACTTTATTGCGAAAAATCTTGAAATGTTTTGAAGATCAATGACTGAATTTGAAACAATGGATTATAAACATAACGAACACATAAACTCGGATAATTTTCTATGCGGCGCTCCGAAAATTTCCAGTTACTCGAGGTGTTAGCTTCCATATGCATCGAGAATTGGATATGAAAAAAGTACTTGTCAGCGCCTGCTTGCTAGGAGATAAGGTGCGCTATGATGGCAACTCACTACTTACTTCGGGCAGTATTCTTCAGGAATGGATTGATGACGGTAGAGTAATCTCTATCTGTCCAGAAGTAAGTGCAGGAATGAGCACTCCTAGAGATCCCGCTGAAATATCTGGTGGAGAAGGCGATGATGTACTTTCTGGTAAAGTTTCTGTAATTGATAATAATGGAACAGATGTTACTGAAAAGTTTTTGAGTGGTGCTAATAACGCCTTGTCTCTCTGTAAACAAAATGGTGTCGATGTTGCAGTATTGGCTGATTTTAGTCCTTCATGTGGGAGCTCATCTATCTATAGTGGTGATTTCTCTGGCACTAAAGTAGATGGAGCTGGTGTAACTGCAGCATTGTTAACAACTAACGGTATTAAAGTGTTTAGCCAATACCAACTAACAGAAGCAAA
>JBEVXT010000120.1:1349-4227 GCA_040505955.1 Sedimenticola sp.
TTCCCTGCTGGGGATAGATGGATATGCCGATACTGCAGCCCACCAACAGTTGCATCTCGTCAATAGCAAACGGTGTGCTTATTGCAGCCTGAACCTTATTGGCAAGGCGGCTGATATCCTTGCGGCTGCCTGCTTCGGTCAATACCAGCACGAACTCATCACCGCCAAAACGGGCCACGGTATCGGCTTTGCGAACACGCAACTGCAGCTTGACACTGACCTGCTGCAACAGCTTGTCCCCCATCTTGTGACCCAGGTCGTCGTTGATCGCCTTGAAGCCATCCAGATCGATAAACAGAATGGCGATGTGCTGGCTGTAGCGCTTCGCCTTCTCTATGGCTACCTCCATGCGGTCAAGCAGCAGCGCCCGGTTGGGGAGGTCGGTGAGAACATCATGGCTGCCGAGGTGCTTTATCTGCTCCTCCATGATCTTGCGTTCAGTTACATCGTGGATGATGGCGTAGAGCAGGCTTTGGCCCTTTAGCCGTAGCGGATTGGAGTAGACTTCCACATCCCGAATCTGCCCGGTTGCCAGATGGTGCTTAAATAGGTAGTAGTTTCGCCCCTCGTCTCTGGCGTTTTCCTGCTCCGCCTTAATTTCAGTTGATGAGAGGGCGTTGATGGCGGATATCTTCAACGCCTTCAAATCCTCCCGGTGGTAACCGTAGTATTCACAGGCGGCATCGTTAGCATCGACGATCCAACCGCTTTTGGCATCGATGATCAGCTGAATGGCTCTGCTTCCGGTAAAGAGTTTGCGGTATCTGTTTTCATTCTCGCGCAACTCTGTCTCAACCTGGGCCCGGTCGTGGATCTCCATTTGCTGGGTGTCGATGCGGTGATGGAGTTTCTGCTGGGAACGGAGAGCAAGCAGCAGCAGAACCAGAGATGTCAGTGTAATTACGGCTCCCAGGGTCACCTCCTGTTGCGGCTCTCCACGGAGACCGGCGGCGGCAAGAATCGCCTGTTGGGGGGTGGATAGCCCAACAGTCCAGATGTCCGTGCCGATTTTGACTGAACTCCAGGCGCTGTACTCTCTATCCCCACCAGGCTCAGGTATGTGCCAGCTGTCGGCTTCGCTGCCAAGCGTTATGCCCTCGATCAGCTCATTGAAGTGAGCAGAACCGTTTGTGCTGAGGGAGGTGAAAATCTGCTCTATACGCTTGCCCTGGTTATGGTCAGAGAAGGGGGCGCGTCTTCCGTACCGGAGCATGTTGTTGTGAAAAATCCAGACGTTGGTTTGTTTGTGGAGTTTCAGAGGAACAACGGCTTTTGTTAGAGCCTCTCTCTCAGCCTGCGCCTTGAGATCCTGATCGTGGATTTGTGTCTGATGGCTGAGCCAGACTCTGATGGTGTGTGCAGCACCCCGCGCCATGGTTATCTCAACGGCGGTGAAGGCGTCGAGTTCCGCCTGCTCAAGTTGCTGCTGGTGTGTGTGAATGCCCCACCAGAGCAGCACGTTGACGGCGGCAAAGGTCAGCAGATAAAAGATGATTCTGAGTGACTTCAACTCCAACTCCCTGACGTAATCCCTGATACTGATGGACAGGCGTCAATCGCCTCCATACCGGTTAAGTCTAGGACAAATATAGGTGAAGTGTTGGAGAAGGTGTTGTTTTTACAGAAGATTGGCTGGCGCGACGCACTGTTCTCAGTGTGCTGTAATTTCAGGTGTTTTAACCTGTATTCCTCACCAGGGGGTAAAGAGTGTTCACTCCGTCAGGAGATTGAGGCACTTCAGGTAGGCCTGCTCATCAGGCATGCGGTTGGCGCGCTGTGCCTCCCATAATGTCTGTCCCAGGCACTCCATCATGCGGTGTTCGGCATCGTGTGCATCACCGCATCGGCTTATCAACTGCTGGTAGACCGTGCTGATTCCGGCAGGCCTGTTGGTGGAAATCTGCTCCTGCAGGCTGATGTGCATCCCCATATGCAGGAATGGGTTCTCCTTCCCTCCCTCTGGGAGGAAGTCGCGGTCGAGGTGATCCTCTCCTTTGTTGAGCATGGCGTGGTATTCCGGATGCAGCTCGATAATATTGGTGATCACCTGCTCGAGCGGTTCCATTGGCTGCTTTTCCCGGGATTTGCGCCACGCCTCGGTGAAGGTGCGGCGCATCTGGGTACGGTCGTTACCAAACATGTTGATCCCCACTCAATTAAGGTTCTTCTCTCGGTAACTATTCAGATCACCCCTAAAATTCGCCATTTCTTGCGGGGCTAAATAGTTACCTTCTCTTTGTATTCACACAGATCTTCAATAATACAGGATCCGCAACGTGGTTTGCGGGCAATGCAGGTGTAGCGCCCGTGGAGAATCAACCAGTGGTGAGCGTTGAGCATAAACTCTTTCGGAATAGAGCGCAGAAGCTTTTTCTCTACTTCCAGCACACTTTTTCCCGGAGCAATGCAGGTACGGTTGCCGACACGGAAGATATGGGTATCCACCGCCATTGTCGGTTGGCCGAAAGCGGTATTGAGTATGACATTTGCCGTTTTTCTGCCGACACCGGGAAGGGCTTCGAGGGAGGCTCTCTCTTGTGGAACCCTGCTGTCATGTTCCTGGATCAGCCGCTTGCAGGTTTTGATGATATTCGCCGCCTTGGTGTTAAACAGGCCGATTGTCCTGATGTACACCTTCAGCCCCTCTTCTCCCAACGCCACTGTCGCTTCCGGGGTATTGGCGACAGGGAACAGCTTGGCTGTTGCCTTGTTGACGCTCTTATCGGTGGCCTGTGCTGAGAGCATAACGGCAATCAGCAGTTCGAAGGGGGAGGTGTAGTTGAGCTCGGTTTTGGGGTCGGGATTGTCGGCACGTAGTCGCTCAAAAATCTCCTGACGAATCTTGCTGTTCATGTTTGACTGTTGTCAGTTGTCAGTT
>JBEVXT010000120.1:4327-23513 GCA_040505955.1 Sedimenticola sp.
GTCGGCCTGGGAGAAGAGGGTACCCATGCCGATAATCTCGCGCATTGCTCCGAGGGCGACCAGGGCCAGGGTAAAACCGATGCCCATCGCCAGTCCGTCAACTATCGCCCGGTCGACACGGTTTTTCGAGGCGAACGCCTCGGCACGTCCGATGATGGCGCAGTTAGTGACGATCAGTGGAATGAAGATGCCGAGTATCTTGTAGAGTTCATGGAACCAGGCGTTCATGCTCAGTTCCACTGCAGTGACAAAAGAGGCGATGACAATAACAAAGATTGGCAGCCGCACCTCCTGGCGCACCATATTGCGGATCAGGGAGACGGTGGTGTTGGAAAGCACCAGCACCAGTGTTGTGGCGATACCCAATCCCAGGCCGTTGATGGCGGTATTGGTCACAGCCAGCAGCGGGCAGAGGCCAAGCAGCGCCACCAGTGCCTGGTTACTACCCCAAAGCCCCTCTTTGATCAATGTGCCGTAACCGGTTTCAGCCATTCTTTTTCTCCAGCGGTTTCGCCTTGGCGTTGAACAGGGGGCCGCCCTGATCCCTGAAGTAGATCAGGGTGTTCTTCACTGCGTTGACAATAGAACGCGGGGTAATGGTAGCGCCGGCGAACTGGTCAAAGATGCCGCCGTCGCGCTTTACCTTCCAGCGGGAGATGTCGGGGTTGTCGAGTGATTTGTCATTGAATGAGTAGACCCAGTCGGAGCGACGCTCCTCCACCTTGTCTCCCAGCCCCGGTGTCTCCTTATGGGAGACGACGCGAACACCGCCGAGGGTGCCGTCCACCCGCACCGCCACCAGTAGTTTGATCGGTCCGCTGTAGCCGTCAGGAACGACACTGGCGAATACTGCCGCCACCGGCTCTTCCCCTTTACGGCCGAGGTAGACATCCACCGCTTCGCTACCCAGCAGCTCCCGGCTGTTGACGGTGGTGCGGTCACTGACGATGTCGTTATCAATCGTGCTCTCCGGCACCAGCGCGGTAAGGCTGCGCAGCAGCGCCTCGCGTTCGTTGGCGGCAATACGATCTTTTGTCTGCAGGTGGGTAAATGCCACAAGACCCGTCCCCACGACACTGAACATGGCGAGAAGCAGGCCGGCAATGAGGATGCGTTTACTATTCACTGGAACGCTCCTTACTTTTTGCGCCATGGCCAAAGACTGCCGGCTGGGTGTAGTGGTCGATCATTGGCACCGTCATATTAAACAGCAGTACTGCAAAGGCGACGGCATCTGGATAGCCGCCCCAGGTGCGGATGATGTAGATCGTTACTCCGATACCGGCGCCGAAGATAAGCTGCCCCTTGCGGGTAGTGCAGGCGGTGACCGGGTCGGTAGCGATGAAAAACGCCCCCAGCAGGGTGCCGCCACTGAAGATATGAAAGAGCCCTAAGGGGTGGGCTTCCGGCTCAATAAAGTGGAAGATCATGGCGATCAGCAGCAGGCTTCCCAGCATCGAAACCGGAATATGCCAACTGATTACCCGTTTGTAGAGAAGAAAGAGGCCGCCCAGCAGGTACCAGTTACCAACCCACTCCCAACCGCGACCACCAAAATCGCCCCACAGGGGACTCTGGCGGATCTCGCTGAGGGTGAGGTTCAGATCCAGTTGGGTGCGCATGCTATCCAGTGGCGAGGCCATGGTTATGGCGTCCCAGGTGAGGTCGGCCGGCAGGGTGCTGGAGAAGATCACCGTCACTGTCTGCAGCAGGGTCAATGGGTGTTCATTGAGCATCAGCGGCGGCAGCCAGGAGGTCATCTGCACCGGATAGGAGATCAGCAGCAGTACGTAGCCCGCCATGGCCGGGTTGAACGGATTGTAGCCGAGCCCGCCATAGAGCTGTTTTACCACCAGGATGGCGAAGGCGACACCAATCACCGTCAACCACCAGGGGAGGAGAGGAGGGAGTGCGATGGCGAGTAGCAGGGCGGTGAGTAGTGCGCTCATGTCACCGATGGCGGGTATCGCCGGACGCCCTCTGAGCTTCATTACCAAAGCTTCACAGGCGATGGCGGTAACGCTTGCAACGCCTATGTTGATGAGAATGCCCCAGCCGAAATACCAGATCATCGCCGCCGCCCCCGGCAGCAGTGCGGCTATCACCAACAGCATGTTTTGACGAACGCTGTTGGGACGGTTGGTATGGGGTGATGTGAAGGTTGGGAACTGCATTTGGTTATGGACCCTGTTGTTCCGAAGAGGTGGTGGCCTCTTCACCTTTTTTTATTTCAGCGCTGCTTTCGCTACGCCTGGCGTCAGCCTCATCTATCGCTTTCTTCTGGGCTTCAGTGAGGTTTTCAGTATTTTCAGGCTCAACACCCTGCTGCGCCATCTTGGCCTTCTTCTCTGCCGCGCGTTTTTTTGCTGCTTCGATGGCCGCTTTCTTGGGGTCGCTGTCACGCGCTTTTTTTGCGGCGGTATTTTTTGCCAGGGCCGCTTTTTTCTTCGCCATCAGTGCCGCCCGCTCTGCCTTTATGCGCGCTTGGCGCGCTACCCGGGCCTCGTGGCGGGCACGGGCGCGTTCCGATGCCTCTACCTCCCGCTTCTTCGCCCTGCTTTCAGTTTTGGCATAGCGGAAATACTGTACCAGCGGTATGTGCGACGGGCAGACGTGGGAGCAGCAGCCGCACTCAATACAGTCAAACAGGTTGTACTCCTGCACCTTCTCCAGATCCTTTGCCCGGGAATACCAGTACATCTGCTGAGGCAGCAGGGTGACCGGGCAGGCTTCCGCACAACGGCCGCAGCGAATACACGCCAGGGCAGTGCTATTGCTGGGAGATTCGCTGTGGTCTGCGGCGAGCAGGCAGTTGGCCGCTTTGGTGATCGGCACCTGGTCGTTCTCCAGGGTGAGCCCCATCATCGGCCCGCCAAGGATCAATTTGTTGACGCTATCGGTGTAGCCTCCAGCCTGCTCGATCAGTTCGTTGATCGGAGTACCGATCAGTACCTCGAGATTGCATGGTGTGCTGATACCGTTGCCGGTAAGGGTGACATAGCGTGAGATGAGAGGTATTCCCTCAAGCACCGCGTCGGCAACTGCGGCGGTGGTACCTACGTTGTGGCAGACGAAACCAATGTGGCCCGGAATACCGCCGCTAGGTACCTCTTCACCGGTCATGATCTTGATCAGCTGTTTTTCACCACCGCTGGGGTAGCGTGTCGGAATGGTCACCACCTCGGCCCAGCCGGCACCTGCACTGGTGACGGCGGCCTCCATGGCGGCGATCGCTTCGGGCTTGTTGTCCTCGATACCGATCAGGCAGCGTTTGGCGCCAACCAGGTAACGGAGGATAGCGGCACCGGAGAGTACCTGCTCCGAGCGTAGTCGCATCAGCATATCGTCACAGGTGATATAGGGCTCGCACTCGGCGCCGTTGATCACCAGGGTGTGAATTGGATTGCCAGCGCCGGGGTTGGTCTTGACGCTGGTGGGAAAGGCCGCCCCCCCCAAACCGACGATACCGGCACTGCGTATCCGCTCGCGCAGTAGGCCGGGTTCCTGTGATTCATAGTCAGCGATCTTCTCAGGCAGCTCGCACCAGCGCTCTTCACCATCGCTTTCGATAATGACGCAGTGAGCCGGGAGGCCTGATGGATGGGGTACCGGATAGGCCTCGACCGCCGTTACCACTCCTGAGGTGGGTGCATGCACCGGGGCGCTGATGTAGCCCTGGGATTTTCCAATCATCTGACCCTTGAGAACAGGGTCGCCAACCTTGACCAGTGCTTCGGCCGGTTCACCGATATGCTGCGACAGGGGAATGATCAACTGCTGTGGCAGGCGTGCTTTCTCTACCGTTGATCCGATGGATTGCTGCTTGTTGTCGGGCAGGTGCAGGCCGCCGTGAAGACGGTGTAGTTTACGGGGCGAGGTGCTGTTTTTCTGTTGCGCCATTACTGTTGCTCCGCCATTGACGGATCACCGCTGGAGAGCGTTCCTGTGGGTCTGGGAAAGGGCCAGCACCAACTATTGATGTCGACCTTCACCGGAGTCATATCGATGCACTCCACCGGGCAGGGCGGCAGACAGAGTTCGCAGCCCGTGCACTCACTACTGATGACAGTGTGCATATGTTTGGCGGCGCCAAGGATAGCGTCAACCGGGCAGGCCTGGATGCAGAGGGTGCAACCAATGCACTCCTGCTCACGGATATGGGCAACGGTAACAGACTCCTCTTCACCGCTGCTCTCTCCCATTGGCACAGGATCTTTGCCCAACATTTCGGCCAGCGCCACCATGGTGGCTTCACCGCCCGGTGGGCAGAGGTTAATCTCCGCCGCTTCTCCCGCTACCGCCTCGGCGTAGGGCCGGCAACCGGGGAAGCCGCATTGCCCGCATTGGGTCTGTGGTAACAGGGCCTCCAGTCGTTCGACGATGGGATCCCCTTCGACGTGGAAACGAATCGATGAGTAGCCGAGCAGCAGACCAAAGAAAAGGGCGAGCACGGCGAGGGCGATAATTGCGATCAGCATCTCTGGAATCTCCTCAGCCCGCTACCAGGCCGGCAAAGCCCATGAATGCGATGGACATCAGGCCGGCGGTGATCAGTGCGATGGCGCTCCCTTTAAACGGGGCCGGTACATCGGCCACTGCCTCACGCTCGCGTATGCCGGCAAACAGCACCAACACCAGGGAGAAACCGACGGCGGCACCAAATCCGTAGAGTGCCGATTCGATGAAGTTATGGTGCTCCTGGATGTTGAGCAGCGCCACGCCGAGTACCGCGCAGTTGGTGGTGATTAAAGGCAGGAAGATGCCCAACAACTGGTAGAGCATGGGGCTGGTTTTGTGCATCACCATCTCGGTGAACTGCACCAGTGTGGCGATGACCAGAATAAAGGTGACCGTGCGCAGGTACTCCAGCCCAAGGGGTGCGAGAAGGTACTCGTTGGCCAGGTAGCTGCAAACTGATGCAAGGGTCAGTACAAAGGTGGTGGCCATCCCCATACCAATGGCGGTCTCAAGTTTCTTGGAGACCCCCATGAGTGGGCAGAGGCCAAGAAACTTCACCAGAACGAAGTTGTTGACCAGAATAGTGCTGACGAGAATGATGGCGTATTCTTTCATACCTGCTGCCTATTTTACCCGCATTCCGGGTTCTGCCCCGGTATCGGGACTGAGGATGAAGATATCCTTCCCCCCCGGCCCGGCCGCCAGCACCATCCCTTCGGAAACACCAAAGCGCATCTTTCTCGGTGCCAGATTGGCAACCATTACCGTCAGCTTTCCCTCAATATCCTCAGGTGCATAGGCCGCTTTGATTCCGGCAAAGACGTTACGGCTCTCCCCCCCCAGATCAAGGGTCAACTGCAGCAGTTTATCGGCGCCCTCTACATGGGTCGCTTTGGTTATTTTGACGATGCGCAGATCCATCTTGGCAAAGTCGGTGAAGTCGATGGTGTCGTTAATCGGATCTTTTGACAGATGATTCTCTGTGGTTGCCTCTTTGGTTGTTGCGGTCTCGGATGCCGCCAGATCCTCTTTCGATTGCTCGACCATCGCCTCGATCTCTTTATTCTCAACCCGCACCATCAAAGGTTTGAATTTGGCAATGGCATGGTCGGTGAGAGGTGTCGGCAGTGCCGCCCAGGTCAGGGGCTCGATCTGCAGGAACGCTTCAGACTTCTCTGCGGTCACCGGCAGGATCGGGCGCAGGTAACCGGTCAGCAGGCGGAACAGGTTGAGCGCCATTGAGCAGACGTTATGCAGATCCTGGTCGCGGCCCTCCTCTTTGGCGATTACCCAGGGCTTTTGGCTGTCGATGTACTGGTTGGCACGATCCGCCAGGGCCATGATCTCTCGTACCGCATGGCTGAACTCCCGCTGTTCATAGCGTTCTGCGATGGAGGCGCCGGCGGCAATAAACTCATCAAAGAGCGTCTGTTCAGAGAGTTCGGCGGAGAGTCTGCCGTCAAACCGCTTATGGATGAAACCGGCGCATCGGCTGGCGATATTGACCACTTTGCCAACCAGATCCGAGTTGACCCGGGTGGCGAAGTCCTCCAGGTTGAGGTCGATATCATCAACCCCGGAGCCGAGCTTTGCCGCAAAGTAGTAGCGCAGATACTCCGGGTTCAGGTGCTCCAGGTAGGTACGCGCCTTGATAAAGGTTCCCCGGGACTTGGACATTTTCTGCCCATCCACAGTCAGAAAACCATGGGTGAAGACGGCGGTTGGCGTACGGAAATCGGCGCCGTGAAGCATGGCGGGCCAGAACAGTGCGTGGAAGTAGATGATATCCTTGCCGATGAAGTGGTAGAGCTCGGCTTCAGAGTCCCGGCCCCAGTAGTCATCGAAATTGAGACCCTCTGTGCGGTCACAAAGATTCTGGAAACTCGCCTGGTAGCCGATGGGGGCGTCCAGCCAGACATAAAAATACTTGCCAGGGTGATCCGGGATCTCGAAGCCGAAGTAAGGGGCATCACGGGAGATATCCCACTCCCGGAGACCGGCGGTGAACCACTCATCCAGCTTGTTTGTTACCTCATCTTGCAGGTGGCCCCCTTGTGTCCACGCTTTGAGCATCTCCCCGAAGTCGGCCAGCTTGAAGAAGTAATGCTCTGACTCCCTGTTCACAGGGGTGGCGCCGGAGACTGCGGAGACTGGGTTTATCAGTTCTGCCGGAGAGTAGCCTGCGCCGCACACCTCGCAGTTGTCACCATATTGATCCAGGGCGCCGCACTTTGGGCACTCACCCTTGATGAAGCGATCAGGAAGGAACATCTTCTCTTCCGGATCGTAGGCCTGGGTGATGGTGCGGCGGGCAATGTGTCCGGCATCGCGGTTGCGCTCGTAGATGCGACTGGCGCAGATGCGGTTCTCCTCCGAATGGGTGGAGTGGTAGTTGTCGAATTTGACTCGGAAGTCGGCGAAATCAGCCGAGTGCTCTTTGGCAACACGCTCGATCAGTGCCTCCGGCTCGATTCCCTCCTGGCGGGCGCGCAGCATGATCGGGGTGCCGTGCGCATCATCAGCGCAGACATAGATGCAGTGGTTGCCGACCATTTTTTGATAGCGAACCCAGATATCGGTCTGGATATACTCCACTAGGTGACCGATATGGATCGGACCGTTGGCATAGGGGAGGGCGCTGGTAACAAGAATTTTTCGCATGCTTTTTTTCATGGATGGCGCTGATCGACCGTAGTGATTAGTAAATTAGTAAATGCCGCATTATTCCACAAATAACGTTCCGCTGGGAAGCGAGTTTTCAATACTCTGCCTGACATATAGTCATAAAAAAATTCTAATTACCCATGACTTTCAGTTCATGATAGTTGGGTTTCGGTTCGTATTTGTCACGAAAAACGCGAGTGAACGCGAATCATAAATATAAGCCCCCTTATCCGATGTGCACTTACTTAAGCCCATATTGTCGTCCCCACAACTTTTATTTCGCCCAAAGACGCAAAGTGCAAAGAGAGCTGTCATATGGTTGTATATGAAGCATGGAATTAATGAAGCAAATCCGATTTTCCATAAACAGTTTCATTGGTGTTCTTGGCGTCTTTGCGCGAGAAATTGGTTTTAAGTAAGTGCCATTAGTCTCTGTGCGATTTAATTAATCGATTTTCGTCGAAATGAATACCTGTTGAATCCCATCGATAAATCAGATGAACATCAGTTGAGGCTGCTGTTTGCCCGCTGCTCAACAGCCACTATCGGCTCATCACGAAGGTTGATGAAATGCTCGAAGCTGTCAATCGGTACGGGCTGACTGAAGAGAAAGCCCTGTACCATATCGATCCCCTCATTGCGTAGATGATTGAATTGCTCCTCGGTCTCTACCCCCTCACCGATCACCTCCAATTTCATGCCGTGGCCCATATGGATAATGGCGGTGGTAAGGGCGGCATCCTCCGGGTTGGTGGTGATGTCGCTGACAAATGAGCGATCTATCTTGAGTGTCTGGAAGGGAAATTTTTTTAGGTAACTGAGCGCTGAGTAACCTGTCCCGAAGTCATCGATTGAGAGGCGCACACCGATTTGATGGAGTTGGGCGAGTATACTCTGCACCTCCGGCTCATCATCCAACAGCAGCCCCTCGGTTATTTCGATCTCCAGGCAGTGAGGCGGCAGACCGCTGCTGTTGAGCGCATGGGAGACGGTTTTCACGATATCACCGGCCCGGAACTGTCGCGCCGAGACGTTGACTGCTATCCGCAACGGCCTCTCTCCCGGCTGCTGCCATTGCGCCGCTGCCGTGCAGGCCTTGCGTATTACCCATGCGCCTATTGAGGGTATCAGGCCTATCTCCTCCGCCAGTGGTATGAATGTTGTCGATGGCACATTGCCGAGTTTTTGGTTGTGCCATGACAACAGAGCCTCCGCGCCCACCAGTTTGCTGCTGTGGGCGTCAATGATCGGCTGCAGAAGGAGAGTAAATTCATCGTTGTGTTGCGCTCGCCGCAGCTCGAACTCTATCTCCATGCTGTATTTTGCTTGCTCGTTCATCTCCGGGGTGAAAAAGCTGTAGTTGTTGCGCCCCTCATCCTTTGCCCGGTACATGGCAAAGTCGGCATTGCGCAGGAGCAGCTGTGGCGTATCACCATCTTCCGGAAAGATGGTGATGCCGATGCTTGCGGTGACGTAGACTTCGCGCTTCTCCAGCATGAATGGTCTGGACATGGAATGACCGATCTTTTTGGCTATGATCTCTGCACTTCTGCTATCGGGTATATTCGGCAGTACCACCAGGAACTCGTCACCACCAAAGCGAGCCAGGGTGTCCTCCACCTGGATTGCCTCCCTCAATCGCAACGAAGCATCAATGAGCAGTTGATCTCCACAGCTGTGTCCAAGGGTATCGTTGACATTCTTGAAGCGGTCGAGATCGATGAACATGATCACCACATGGCCATGGTCCCGGTGGTGTGATATCAGTGCCTGGGATATTCGGTCAACGGCAAGAAGCCGGTTGGGGAGGTTGGTGAGGTGGTCAAAACTAGCCTGATGCAGGAGTTGCTCCTCATAGGATTTTCGTAGAGTGATATCCTCCTTGATGGCGATATAGTGAAGGTTAGTGCCGTTGTTGTCCCGTACAGGCGCTATACGTACGCTCTCCCAGTAAAACTCCCCCGACTTCTTTTGGTTGCGCAGTTCACCAACCCAGAGGTCTCCATGTAAAATCGTTTTCCAGAGATCCCGGTAGATGCCTTTTGGTGTTTGGCCTGAACCGAACAGGCGCGGATTCTTACCTTTGACCTCATCCAACGTGTAGCCCGTTATCTCGGTTGCCTTGCTGTTGATGTACTCTATATTGCCCGTTGAGTCAGTGAGAATAATCGAGTTTGGGCTCTTCTCCACAGTGGTGGCGAGCACCCGCAGGTCACACTCTCTCTGCTGCAGCGTGTCAACCATCTGGTTGACCGACATTACGAGATGATCCAGTTCGTCGGCCTGTTGTTGTGGTGACCTATTGCGCTGCAATTGAAAGCGGGGGAGCTCATCGCTTTTGCCGAAGTGGCTGGCAAAGGAGGCGAGTCTGATGATGTGTTTGCCCAGCAGGTTGTAAAAAAGGAAGAGGACAAATAGTGCAACAAGAGCGGTCTTCAGTGCATTACTCAGAAGAATAAAGAAGGCCTTGTTGAGCAGACGCATATAAACTTCATCAAGTGATCCCTTGATCTCCAGCAGGCCGATGGCCTGGTCTCTGCCGCGGTGTTTGTAGGTGAGGGGAAATACTTTCCCTATTTCGTTGTTGACCAGGCTCTCGCCCTCACTCCACTTCAGTTCGCCGTCGACGGATATGCCCACATACTCTATATAGGGGAGTTGTTTCAATCCCCGAATTAGTTTCTGTACCTGGATATCATCGATTACCCAGACGCCTTGGGCGATCCCTTCGAGCCGGCTACTTTCGACCTGTAAATACTGGTTTTCAATGGCTGAGAGTTCCTGGCGGTAGTCGTTGTTAAGTTGTACCACAGTGATGATCAGCGTGATTAACGAGCTGAACAGGACAATGTAGGCGAACATACGCCGCCCCAGGGGGCTGTGTAAGATTTTCGACAGTGGTATTGGGGATGGCAGTTTTCTTCTCCGTTAACGCTGCAGGGTGCCCAGGGTCTGGTGAAAGATTCTCTGGTAGGTGCCGTCCTGTTTCATCTGTTTGAGAGTTCTTGCCACCTGAGGTACCAGTACTTGGTGTTTTTTGTTCAGATACATGTACATCTCCATGGAAGCAAAGGGGGGTGTGAGCACTTGGTAGCCGGTTAACCCGGAGTTTTTTGCCTGTAGCAATCCCTGCCACTTTTCGTAGAGAGCGATATCGGCCCGTCCCTCCTGCAGCAGGGAGAACATCTGCAACGGCTCGCCGACCATGACGGTTTTTTCTGTATTTTTGACATTGGCATCGAAGATTTTCCACCCCTTGGGGTAAGTGACGATCAGGCCAGAGAGGCGTTCCCATTCCGGTTTGCTGGGGATAGTCTTGACGGCGTAGCCGACGAACTCCGAATCCATCATCTTTTCCGGTACCCGAACCAGGTTGGGGTAGCGTTTCTCAAGCCCCTTTATTCTCAACAGGTCACCATCTTCGATACCCTTGTTGGCATTGATCAGCGCCCGCTCAGCCGGCAGGATGATCACCTCCAGTTCAATTCCCAGCCGGTGAAAAATCGCTTTAGCCAGGGTATCGGCAAAGCCCGGGGTTGTCTCTGAAGAGACCAGTGGCGGTTTCAGCCCGGTGCCAATAACAATTCTGTTGGCAGCTAACAGGCTTGTGCATACCGCCAATGAAAGCAATGCCCCGATTAAAGCTGGATAGCTCATGTCAACTCCTTGCTTCGCTGTTGCAGGTTGATGAATAGTAACATTCGGGGGCCTGCTGGCGTGAGTTTATGGTTTCAGCGTAACTATTCAGCTCACCCCTGAAATCCGCCATTTCTGAGTTAAAAAATGATCATTTAGCCATGTAAACTCACATTTTTCGCCTTGACCTGACAAATTTCAAGGGCAATCTGAACAGTTACCAGCGATTTCTTTGCGGTGCTGAATATTACGTTTCAGTCACAATTAAGTGCCTGCCGTATACGGTGCATTGAGCACAGGTTATTTTAGTGAATACAAGGCATTATCCATAACCAACCATTTTGGTTGGTGATTCTCTGGTTGATAATGTAGAATGCGCGCCCATATTACTTACATTTCTGCGGGGCCACGGCTGTTGGGCGCCGCTTTCAGGAGACAGAATATGGCTGAAGTGACTAAAGAGCAGATTGAAGAGGTGATCAAGGGGTATGTTGAGCCCCATCTGGAGAAAGATCTGGTTAGCGCCAAGTCGGTCAAGTCCATCAAGATCGATGGCGGCAGCGCCAAGGTTGAAATCGAACTGGGCTTTCCGGCCAAGGGGATTGTCGAAGCGCTGGCGGTTACACTCAAGGGCCTGATTGAAGGTGTCGAGGGTATCACCTCTGCTGATGTTTCTGTCGGCTGGAAGGTGACCGCCCATTCGGTGCAGAAGTCTCTTAAGCCTATTGATAATGTGAAAAATATTATTGCCGTCGCCTCGGGAAAGGGAGGGGTGGGTAAATCCACCACAGCGATCAATCTTGCCCTCGCACTGGCTGAGGAGGGCGCTACGGTGGGCATCTTGGACGCCGATATCTACGGTCCGTCACAGCCGCGTATGTTGGGCATCTCCGGTCAACCGGAATCCAAGGATGGCAAGACCATGGAGCCAAAGGTGAACTACGGCCTGCAGGCGATGTCAATCGGCTTTCTGATTGATGAAGAGACGCCGATGATCTGGCGTGGCCCGATGGTCACCCAGGCCCTGGAGCAGCTGCTTAACGACACCAACTGGGACAACCTTGATTACCTGATCATCGACCTGCCACCGGGTACAGGTGACACGCAGCTGACTCTGGCCCAGAAGGTGCCGGTCTCCGGCGCGGTGATAGTTACCACCCCTCAGGATATCGCGCTGCTGGATGCCAAGAAAGGCTTCAAGATGTTCGAGAAAGTGGAAGTGCCGATACTCGGTATCGTCGAGAATATGAGTATCCATATCTGTTCCAACTGCAATCATGAGGAGCATATCTTCGGCGAAGGCGGTGGCAGACGCATGGCGGAGGAGTACGGTGTCAACTTCCTCGGCGCATTGCCTCTGGATATACGCATTCGTGAAGAGACTGACAATGGCAAGCCCACAGTAGCAGTTGATCCCGAGGCGCGCATCTCTCAAATCTATCGTGAGATTGCACGCAAGACTGCCGCAAAGCTGGCGCTGCAGGCCAAGAGCTATGCAGCAAAGTTCCCCAACATCGTTATCCAGAACAACTGAGGATAAGGTAGCGGCGAACCAGTGCTACCTGTAAATCCCCGCTTATGTGGGGATTTTTGTTGGTGCCCTAGGGTGCGGGGTCGGAGTCGATTGCGGCAAGAAACTGTAAATTTCCCTACCACCTTCAACGCAATCGACTCCGACCCCTGGTGTAAGAACAGAGGTGTTGTAGGAGCGAACTTGTTCGCGATGGACTACGAAATGTGCTCTTCGCGAACAAGTTCGCTCCTACGCCTGAGTTCTGGATTACCGTGCTGAATAGTTACCAACGGAGTTACCTACAATGATTGGAAACCTTAATCATGTCGCCATCGCTGTTCCTGATCTGGAGGCGGGTACGGCAATCTATCGCGATACACTGGGCGCGGAGGTATCGGCACCGTTGGCGTTGCTTGAGCATGGGGTCACCACGGTTTTTGTCGAACTCGCCAACACCAAGATAGAGTTACTTCACCCCTTGGGTGATAATTCGCCGATTGCCAAATTTCTTGAGAAGAATCCAGCTGGCGGCGTCCATCATATCTGTTACGAGGTGGAGAATATCGAAGCGGCGGCGGCACAGATGACGGCAGCGGGCGCCCGGGTGCTGGGGAAGATCAGGATCGGCGCCCACAACAAGCCGGTGCTGTTTCTGCATCCAAAGGATTTCTGCGGTACTCTGGTGGAGCTGGAGCAGGCGTGATTATCCAGTTTATTGTGGGGAAAGCGTAATGCGGCAGCGATTGAAGCTACTGGAGGAGACGCTCCACAAAGAGGTACCTCTGACCCGGCAGATGGGTGTGCGGGCCGAGGAGCACGATGGCCGTGAGTTGGTGATCAAGGCTGATTTTGAGCCCAACATCAATATTCACGGCACCGCTTTCGGCGGCAGCCTCTACAGCATCTGCGCCATTACCTGCTGGGGCCTGCTGCATCTGAAATTTGAAGATGAGGGGGTGGAGGCCCATAGTGTATTGGGTGCCGCCAATATCAGTTACAAACTGCCGGTGACCAAGGATATTGAGGCGCGTTGCAGCTTGCCGCAGGATGGCACTTTCGAGGCTTTCATCGAACAGCTGAAAAGAGGTGAGCGGGCGCGTATTGAACTGACGGCGGAGATACTGGTGGAGAAGGGGGTGGCCGTCAGGTACACCGGCAGATATTCCGCCCATGTCTGAATTGCGCCCGTGCCACAGGTTTGGTGGTGGAATGATTCAGCACCCAAGGCTTGTTCACCGTGGTGTACTCCTTAGTTATGGTAGAACAGAGGTGTTGTAGGAGCGAAATTGTTCGCGATGGACTACGAATCGTGCTCTTCGCGAACAAGTTCGCTCCTACGCTTGAGTTCCGGATTACCGTGCTGAATAGTTACAAAGGAGGTAACTATTCAGGTATCTGCTCTCCACCGATAGTTAGGAGGGTTAATTGCTACTCGAATGATGCGGTTCGTACCTCACCACATCCTACAATCCTTTCTCTGCCTGTGTGTGCATGTAGGATGTGGTGAGCTTGCGAACCGCATCAATCACCTGAATAGTTACAAAGGAGTTTATATTCGCGTCTATTTGCGTCTATTTCCGGCTAATTCATCGTTTACCTAGAGACCTGCCGTTGACTGAGTTTCTTGGGTAATCAGGTAAACCAATAATCTGATCGAGAGGTACAATGAGCACAAAGTGGGACACTCGTTTTCTTGGATTGGCTGCTCATATTTCCGCCTGGAGCAAGGATCCGTCGTCACAGGTCGGTGCGGTGATCACCGAACGCAACCGTATCATCTCTCTCGGTTATAACGGTTTTGCCGCCGGTGTTGAGGATCGGGAGAGTCGTTTGAGTGACCGCAACTGCAAGCTCAATCTCACCATCCACGCTGAAGAGAATGCGATGATCTTCGCCAAGCGTGATCTGCGGGGTTGCACTGTTTTTGTCACTCATCCCCCCTGTCCCCGCTGCGCCTCGAAGCTGATTCAGGAGGAGGTCAGGCGGATCGTCTATATCAACCCCAGTGATGATTTTCTTTCACGCTGGGCCGATGATCTGGAGATGTCACAGGAGATGTACCGGGAGGCGGGGATCGATGTGACTGGGTATCCAGTCGAGAAGATCAATGTGGAAGATTCTAAAATCACAGTGGCCCCCGGTGGTTTCTTCAGAGAGGTGCTGGGACGGTTGCTTCGTATTGTTTAACCCCCGGATCGTGAGGCACACTGTAACTGTGTCAGTGGTGTATGGGGTCGGAGTCGATTGCCCTCACTGGAGGTGAAATTTACATCAATCCAGGTGCAATCGACTCCGACCCCCTTCCGTGAACAGCATTACCCCGCACTTTTCCAGGCGATGCTTTTGAGCTCAACGGTGAACTCCCCATCTTTCTCCTGCTTGACGACCTTTATTGGCAGATAGTAGAGATCCGGCGCCATCCAGAAAGTGGCGCGTGACGGGCGGTCATCTTTAGCGTGGGTCAGTTTCACCACCTTGTAGCTACCTGCTTTGACACTTATCTGAGTCTGATTCTGACGCTTGAAGTGGTAGGTCTTCAGACGTCCGCCGTCCGCCACTTGCAGTGATAAGTTGTCGCTGTTACGCACCAGGTGCATCATCAGCGCCAGCTGCTGGCTGAACTTGTCCTGGACGCCGTTCGGAATATCCATCGACCAGCTGCTCTCTTTCATTCGATTGGAAACCCGGTGATTGCTCCAGTCAAAGTCGAGATTTACCTTGCGCACCTTTTTTCGCTTTATATGATGGTAGAAGTAGTTGATGGGAGTGACTCTGCCATCCTCGATCTTGCCTTTACTGATTTCGGTGATTTCGTCATTTCTGAAGAGGGTGGCGAGTCCCGCCGGGATGGTATAGGCACGGTAGGTGTATTCTCCCTTGGGGCTGATATCCAGAGATATTTCGACCTTTCCGACGACAAAACTTCCCATATGCAGGATGTACTCCGCACTGTAGGGTCTCAGCAGTTGCGCCCCGGCCGCTACAGTCCAAAGCCCCGGCAACATCCATCCGAGGAGGAGCAACAGAAGGGCCGGGCGATGTAGTGTCATGCACACGGTCTCCCCTGAGAGTCGATGACGATCGGTTTCTCAAGTAGTTTGTCGTTCTTTATCACACGGTTTCCCTCCATTTTCAATATTCCTTCGGCAAACCAACGGATCACCATCGGGTAGATGAGATGCTCACGAGTCAGCACTCTGGCGCCCAACCGCTCTTCGTTGTCACCCTCCAGCACGGGTACTTGCGCTTGTAGTATCAGTGGGCCGCCATCCAGCTCTTCCGTAACAAAGTGAACACTGGCACCGTGTTCTTTGTCACCCGCCTCAAGCACCCGCCGATGAGTGTGCAATCCTCGGTAGTTGGGCAGCAGCGAGGGGTGAATGTTCAACATGCGCCCGTGAAACCGGGCAACAAAGGCTGGAGTAAGGATACGCATGAAACCCGCCAACACCACCAGTTCCGGCTGGTATGACTCGATCAGATCCCCCAGTGCTTGGTCGTAGCTCTCCCTGTCAGGGTAAGCTGTGTGGTCGAGTACGCCGGTTTCGATACCGGCATGGGTGGCGCGCTCAAGCCCCAAGACCCCCGCTTTGTTGCTGATCACCGCCTTGATCTCCACCGCCGGGTCATTCTTGGTGTCGTCAATGATCGCCTGGAGATTGCTGCCACTGCCTGAAATAAGCACCACCAGAGGTAGTTTTTTCTCAGCTGTCACGCTGTCATTTCCACCACGGCTGCTCCATCGGTCGTCTCTATTCGTCCCAGTTGCCAGACCGTTTCACCCTGCTCTTGCAGCAGTGTTACCGCCTGCTCAGCATCCTCAGGGGCGATGCAGACCACCATGCCGACACCACAGTTGAAGGTGCGAAGCATCTCTTTTTCGAGCACATTGCCCTGTTCCTGGAGCCAGCGGAAAACGGTTGGACGTTCCCAGGAGCCACTATCGATAACCGCTTTGGTTCCCACCGGCAGAACCCGGGGTATATTTTCCAGCAATCCACCGCCGGTGATGTGGGCGAGGGCATGGATATCCAGGGCGTTGTGCAGCGCCAGCAGGGACTTGACGTAGATACGGGTGGGTGCCAGAAGTGCCTCACCCAGGGTCTGCTCTCCTAATGGCTGACTGAGATCAGTGCCTGAGACCTCGATGATCTTGCGTACCAGAGAGTAGCCGTTGGAGTGGGGGCCGGAGGAGGCGAGCCCCAGCAGCAGATCACCAGGGCGAACGCGGCCTGGTTCAATGATACGGGACTTCTCGACAATACCGACAGAGAAGCCGGCCAGGTCGTAATCCCCGGCGCTGTACATTCCTGGCATCTCGGCGGTTTCACCGCCGGTAAGGGCGGCACCGGACTGCTTGCAGCCCTCCGCTATGCCCTTGACTACATCAGCGGCAATATCCACATCCAGGCTGCCGGTGGCGTAGTAATCGAGGAAGAATAGCGGCTCGGCGCCGGTAACGATGATGTCGTTGACGCACATCGCTACCAGGTCGATGCCGATGGTGTCATGTTTACCCAGCTCCAGAGCCAGTTTCAGTTTGGTGCCGACACCATCGGTACCCGATACCAGTACCGGTTCCTTGTAGCGATCAATAGGCAGCTCAAAAAGTGCGCCAAAACCGCCGAGCCCCGCCATGACCCCGGGCCTGAAGGTCGCTTTAACAATCGGTTTGATTCGCTCTACCAGGCTATTACCGGCATCGATATCCACACCGGCGTCACGGTAACTGAGGGAATCGCTTTTGTCCTGATCCAATGGTAGCTCCAAAATCTGTAGGGTTAAAATGCAATGTTATCAAATCGGTGAGGATTGGGCAGGAAAAAAGGTAACTTCTCAAAAAGTCCGTACCATCGGGCGACGGTAACGCCGTTTCAGGCGACGCCGCGAACAGAAGGATAAAATATTCGGTAACCATTCAGGGATCTGCTCACCACCGATTCACAGGAGGGTTAATTGCTATTCGATTGATGTGGTTCGTACCTCACCGCATCCTACAATCCTTTCTCTGCCCATGCTTGCATGTAGGATGTGGTGAGCTTGCGAACCGCATCAATCACCTGAATAGATCTGCGGAGTTTTAGACAGGATGTGAGTGGCAGGATAGAATTGCCGGAACCACTCTTGCCGCCGTGCCGCCTGGGCTTTAATCTCCACCGTTATGATCAATAAAAACAGAATGCTGACCACTCCGTTGCTTCTTCTGCTCCTGTTGCTTCCATGGGGAGGCGTCTTGGCAACTCCGGTACAGGGGCTTTATGAGGTGGAGGTGCCTGTGGCCGGGCAGGAGACCGCCCAGCGCAATGAGGCGATCCGCACGGCGTTTGGACTGATGTTGGTGAAGGTGACAGGAAACCGGGGCGTTGCCGGTCGTCCGGAGCTGGCTGAAGCTATCCGCAGAGCCCCCCGCTATGTTCAGCAGTATCAGTACCGCCTGGCGCCGATGGATGCCGAAGTCCTGGTGATGCCCGACACTGCGGCTGTTGCCGAGACTATGTCGTCGGGATTACCCACTGAGACGCCTGCTGGTGAGGTTGATGTGGTGGAGAATGAGCCTGCGCGCCTGCTTAAAGTGACTTTTGATCGCAACGCAGTAGAGCGTCTGCTGAGGGAGAAACGGCTGCCGGTATGGGATGCAAACCGTCCCGGTGCACTTGTCTGGATCGGGGTGGATCAGGCATCTCATCGCCGCCTGGGTATGCCTGACGACGATACGGCTCTCTACAGCGTTCTGACTGATTCCTCTGGCGGCCGTGGGGTGCCGCTGATCTTTCCGTTAATGGACCTGGAGGATCAGACACTGCTGCAGGTAGCGGATATTTGGGGTGACTTCGAAGCCAATATCCGTCGCGCTTCGGGCCGCTATACTCCTGATCTGATCATCAACGGTCGTTTGATTCAGATGACGGAGACCCTCTGGCGGGCGCAATGGAGCTTCTATCTGGCTGATCAGACGGTCAGGTGGAACGGTGAAGGTGCCGGGATGGAGGTGGTGGCCGATGAAGGCATGCAGCGGGTGGCTGATCTGCTGGCAGAGCGCTTTGCCCCGGTGGCGGGGGATGATGGAGTATCACTGGTCAGGCTTCGGGTGGAAGGGGTGCATGACCTCAAGGGGTATCTCGCTGTTGGCGGCATGCTGCGTTCTCAGGGGGTGGTTGACCGTGCCGATATTCTCTTCGTTGAGCCGGATGCCGTCACCTTCGGTTTGCAGGTGCGCGGTGGCGTACAGATTCTGGAGCAGGGGCTGGTTCTGGGGGGGGCACTGCTGCCGGTGGCCGCAGCCGATGAGGTGGAGAACGGACTCAGCGGCCGTGTCGATCTCACCTACCGACTGAAATGATGGGGTAGCGACGTGAGGCGTGAAGAGATCCCCAACCTGATCAGTGTTCTGCGGATATTTCTCTCAATTCCGGTGATATGGATGCTGCTGGAGCAGCGCTTTGAGATTGCTCTTGTGCTGTTTGCTGTGGCCGGTATCTCTGATGGCCTTGATGGTTACCTGGCAAAACGCAACGGCTGGGTGAGTCGCCTCGGCGGTCTGCTCGATCCTCTTGCCGATAAGGTGCTGCTGGTCTCCAGCTATCTCTCACTGGCTGTTATCGGTGCGATTCCGGTGTGGTTGGTGATGTTGGTGATTTTGCGGGATCTGGTGATTGTTACCGGTGCGCTGGTCTACAATTTCCGTGTCAAACAGCTGGATGTCGCCCCCAGTCTGCTGAGCAAATTCAATACTCTGGCGCAGATTGTTCTGGTTCTGGCCGTGGTGCTTGATTTAGGGGTGGTCGATCTGCCTGTTTGGATCACAGGGGGGCTGATATGGCTGGTGTCTGTCACCACCCTGGCCAGCGGTGTCAACTACGTCTGGGTCTGGAGCCGGTTGGCCGCCGATCATGGAGATAATCGGGAGAGCTGATT
>JBEVXT010000121.1:0-5462 GCA_040505955.1 Sedimenticola sp.
TTGCAGCCTAAAATACCACATAGCTCCTTTGCAACATCTACCTGCAAATAATCAAATAATATTTTTCTTTTTTGCGCATTAATTAGAAAGTAAGACTCTCCATATATATCTATAATTATTTGTGATAACTTCGATAAATCAGGGGACCCATCAAACTCATTAATAATATTTAAAATCGCACCATCAGTAATTCTTGAGACTCCTTCGTACCCCATACATTTCATAACAGAATGTATGCTTACATGATGATTGATTCCACTCATTTATATTTCCAGAAATATTTTTATTATAAGCTACAAATCAAACAAGCCTGATCTTCAGGATCATCATCTACCACTTCCTTCTTTAAAATATCTTGCCACTTCATATTTTCTCTTTTATTTACTTTAGATTCAGACAGCTCTTTCATTTCGGCCATAGCTACAATCTCTTCCAGAGTACCAGCTTGATTCCATGTATAACCATTGCCAGATTCGATACGCTTTGTAGTTCCCCAATCAAATTTCCGCATGCCTACACTTTTCTCCATCTCAACCGCTTTCTTAAATAGGTCTGGATGCCTTCTCTTTAACCCTAGCCATTCATCCTGTCTCTGGAAAAAACAAAAATAACAACCCGAACGACTTCGCCATTCGTAGTATGCAGGAATGCCAACGGAGTCTTCCAATATCTGAAACACATCTGCTCTAACAATACCGTCTTCGGTGAATGGGAACACGGCTCGTATAGTTTGCTTGTGACTGATATATCCTTCTCGATTTTCGTCTGCCCTGATCCCTACGTAACTAATTACGGGATCATCACCAACAAATTCTTCAAATGGTTTAAGTTTCATTGCGTGCGTACACCAGCGGGATCTTGCAGATGGCAAGCTGTAATCATGCATCATGAGCATGTGATTAAAATCACGGCCATGGCCTAGCCTGGTGATATTCGCTCCTAAATGGGCTTCAAGTTTATCTAACGTATCATAGACTTCTTGCAGCTCCGCTCCAGTATCGGTAAAAAAATACTCCATTCTATCGGCGATTTGTGGGTGGTTATCTTTGATATAGATCGCTAGCGCAGCGCTGTCTTTACCGCCGGAGATACCTAGTACATGGCGGGTGCCTTCTGGCGCTTTTAAAGCCAATTCACTCCATTTTACCATCATGATCAACTCACTCTCTTCATTCTGTTTGCCTTAGCTACCGGCTTAGTCTTAGTTGTCTCCCTACGCTCAGCCAGAACTTCATCAACAAGTTCAGCAAGGACTGCCATTCTCGACTCCACATCGGCGTCTTTCAGGACAGTGATAATATTTGCTTTAACTGCTTTAATTGAATTATGACGATGCCTATCAATAGCTATAACCTCATCGTAATCCGGTGCTCCCTTCTTTACGCAGCGCAAAAGGTAGACATCAAAATCACCATCAAAGTTGCTGCCTTCATAGTGGAGACGCAAACGTCTCAACTCCCTCAGCTTACGCACCAATTCAACTAAGTGATATTCGGCAGCATCCCGCTCTGTATCACCCCACTTATCGACAGGTTTTTTCCCCAGAAAACTCAATAGCTCGTTCAGCCACTGATCGGGATCACCGGAAGACTTTAGTGCACGCTGAATGAAGGCTTTAAGGCCATCACGATCAATGGTGTAGTCCTCCAAACCACGGCAACGTCCAGCGACTGTCTCACGCAACTCAACTAGCTCAATATCCTTGCCAGGACTAAATGCTTGGACCAACATTTCACAAAATTGGTCTTTTAAGTTTGGCAGACAGCATTGCAATTCTTTTAATGTATCCATTAGACGTTTTGAGAGTTTGCTGAGTTCATCCTCGTCGTCGCGTGCTTTATCTAGATTAACATCTAAGGCCTTTGGTAGCTCTTCCAGCATCAACTTGATAGGCGACTTAGAAAGATTAAACACGTTGCGCACAGCTTGTGCCCGTGAAGACAGGCCTGTTTTCGTTGTTTGGGTGTAAGAAGGCAAACTAAAAATCATCTTAGCAATGGGTTTTGCTAGCGACAAGAGGCTTCGCTGCTTACTATCATCGAAGAGCGCAAAAGAGTAGGCCTGATGGATCGACTTGTTCAATCCCTTAATACGGAACCTCTGGATCGTAAATAGATCCGGTCGTTTCAAAAAACGTTCAATCTGCTCTTCGGAAAGATAAGGTGTATAGACACGGTTTTCATAAATGGCTAACTCCTGTTGGTTTGCCATCAATACGGCCATATAGAAAATTGGCAGCATCCCCTCCTTAATGCCATAGGGTGGCGCCATCAATTCCAGGTTAAGCTCGATGAGTGATTTAGCTTGTTGCTCCGTACCATCGAGGAAAGCATCTATGCGTTTCCATACTGGATAGATATTGCAGGGATCATCTGATTTACGCGCCGATTTTGGCCCCTGAAAGACCCAATTACCCTCACCATCTAGGATGTGAAGTTTGGTCTGACGCAAGCAAGCACGATAGATCGATTTTTCGGCAGGAAACTTGTCGATACCTAGATCTACCTTGCCCTCATTCTTGAACATCGCTATTGCGAGTTTATTCTTGGCAGCATTGGCCTGTGCAGAGGGTTTGTCCCGATTGATGAGTTCGTTATAAATACGCGGGCTTTTTGAGTAAATATCTGCCAATCTATTGGACAGCACCTCTTGCAGGTCACGTTTGCCGGTGACTGCTAATGATTTAGCTGCGGCAAACCATTGACTTAATTCCGGCTCATCTGTCAACCGCCCTAGCAGCTCCTCCTCATTGCGTACCGCAGTGTTATAGCGATCCTTAAACTCCCGTTGGGCGACAGGGTCGGAGTTGAGCTCTTGGGCACTATGCTGTATCTGCTCTAACGCTAAAACCTCGGAAACGTTCTCCCGCAACTGTTCGCCGCTAAAACTGAGGATCGTAATATCGCACTTGGAATAAAATCGGCCTACTTCTTTGTGGAAAAATTCGGTATCATCCTTATGTTCTGCAAGATAGAAGATGATGCGCGCATCCGTACTCTCTTTTCCTGCATCCCGGTAGCTACCCCTATCCACAAACGTAGGTACAAAATAGCGCAACGTGCCGTTTTTTATACTGTATTTACGCGCAACGATGGGGGGGAGACTGTGTCGTCTGTTGAGGGTCTCGGCGAGTTTGATGTTTTTAAGCTTGCCGCGCCCTTCTTCTACCACCGCGTCGATATCGAAATCACTCCCCTGCCATACGCGATATTCTGAACTGAATTTACGGAACTGTACCACCGCCTTCTTTTTCAGATCAGAAGCTACTGACGGAATCTGTTTCTCATCAGCAAGACAGAGAGAGACGACCTCTTGTGAGGCCTTAAAACCGCCCTGAGCACCGATAATATTCAGCAAGCCGATGGCCTTAAGCAACTGCGCTTGCTCTGGTGCAGCATCACCTAGGCGCTCAACTGCCGTGACCACCTCAGCCCAACGCCGATGGGTAAAGTGATCGGTCAGTGCGGCAGATTGATTAAGGATAAAGTATTCATAGATCTCCCAAGGATAGATCCAATCCCCCACTTTCTCGCAGCGACTCAGTCCATCTTGAAAACCATGCGCTTCGCGTGAGCCGAGATAGCTAAAGAGTGTACGTTCGTTTTGCGCCACTTTCTGGCAGAGAATAGGCAACAATAGGGCGCTAACTGGGTGCAGGGGATAACAGCGAGAGAACAAGTCAGCGGCTGTTGCTACATCCATAGACCCTGGTATTGCCTTGGCCTTATGAAGGGACTTTGCCATCTGTTTAGCAGAGCGTTGAATTTTGTCTGTTTCTGTCTTACTAAATTCAGGCTCAATAGCGGCAGCGACGATGCGCAGAGTCTGTTCTGCAGATTCAAGAAAGGGGATATTCTCAAATCGACCTTGGACTTTGGCCCACTCATTCTTCAATGACTCACCTAGACCACGGGCATATTGCTCAAAGGCCTGGTGCAACATCACCACTAACGAGAGCTTTACATCGTGGTAAGCAAGTGCGTGTTCGGCCAAAGCCTGGAGCAAAAAGATGTCATTGGCACCGTAATGACGGGCCTCGTATTCAAGGAACTTACCTAACTCATCAATAACGATCAAAAGACCGGAATAATGTGGTGCCAATGCATCCTGCAAGCCTTTGAGCGCATTTATAATTTCACTGGTTGTAGGCTGTTCCTCACGCTCATCAAGATCGATCAATTCTTGAATGATTTTGCAACGGCCATGCAACAACTCATAAGCTTTGTCTGCCAGTGCTTGAACCAGACGACGGCTAAGTGATTCTGGACTGCCCGTGAGCAGTACAGTGCAGTAACCCGCGCTGTTTCTCGTGAGGTTACGGTACCTTGTACTCAAGCCACGCTCTATAGTGCCAAAATGGCTTAGCTTTTTCAGCGCGGCATCTGTTGAAGGCTCTGTTGGATCACTCAATAGATGGGCGAGAAACACGGCAAAAGAAGATTTCCCGGTACCGTAAGGCCCCACCAAAGACCAGGCTCGTGGGTTTTCATCCGCTTTAAGGGCGGTCGCTATACTCTCAAGCGTACTTAAGGCCCGTGTTGTAGGGATATAAGACTCAACCACTGACGTTGAATCGGCATCCCGCTCCATGTTGATGGAACGAGTGTAATGGGTTTTGATACGGATTTTGTTTTGGATGCTCATGCCGCCACCTCCTTGGACTGTTCCAGGTAATGGAACGCCAAAAGGCGCATGGGATCGACCTCGCTCACGCGATAAACCTGATGAATTCCCGCCGTCTCACGCACTTCGAAAAAGCCGGGGAGAGCGTATATCAGCTTCTCCAGTTTTGCCAGAAGCGCATTCTCCGTAAGCCGAAAGACCGCACCCGGTGAGGTGTAACCAGCCTTTGAGTACATCAGATCCTTAGTGGGCAATTCCGACACATCCAAATCGTTAAACAGTTCGGCTAGTGCATAGCCGAAGATACCTATCGGCAGGCCATCACGTTCTGCCAGTGCCGATACATAACCGCGACCGGTTGAAGATTGGGTAATGAGCTTGAGTTGGGTCAGTGGTGAATCGAGCATATCCTCCAGCGGAGTACGGGTGTTCCCACGGGCACGTGCGAACATACGCAACACTAAGGCAGCATCTTTCTCAATTGTAGTGGCAGCACACTTAGCGGTGATTTTTTGTTGCGTGAAATCCAACAAAGCGGCGACGACCTCAGCGGTCTCGAACTCAGGCTTATGGAAGTGATTAAAAAACCAGAACCAGGCGGTGGCCTGTTCGGGGTTAGATGCGATGAGCCAGTGGATTAGCCAGATGGTGGCCTCATCCTCTAGGTATGGATCATAACCATCAGGGCCAAATATGGCCTCACCCAGCACTGTGGTCTTATAGCCTCTCTCCACAGACTCGATAAAGCGAGTCGCCAACAACCAAAATCGTATGGCATTGACCATATTTTTACCCACACCCAGGGTGACGGTTGCATCCTCACTGGAAAAGATCTCGGG
>JBEVXT010000121.1:5472-8089 GCA_040505955.1 Sedimenticola sp.
GGTTATCCCTAAGTGACTGAATTCCTTTAGTAAGCCAGCTATAACGTAGGGAAAAGGTCTCATGACGGCCAAACCCGACTTTGCACGGATTGAATCTCATCCGTTTATTTCCCTTACCTGATTGCCATTCCCAAATAAAGGCGCATTGGGCTGTGCTTTCTCTTTGAGAAAACTCTCTATATGTTCCAGAAACCATTGTTTCAGGTGCCTCCCATCCTTGTTTAGGGCCGAATAGAGTTCCTTCTTCAGATCAGGATCAATCTCCACTACGATCCTCCCACTTGTGCCTATAGCCATAATTACACCATCAACATATCTAGAAAATCAATGTATGTAACATAACACATCTCACATAACTCAAACTATGACTTGGCCTGACTCTATGCAGCGAAAACCCTCATATAGGTTCTCTTCGTGTTCTATAGTAGACCATTAATCATAGAAGCGTCCAGATGCTGTTATTAATTTCTTAATAATCATGCAGATATGATTACTTATATTGTAAAAGACACGCTCATATACCAGCCCGAAGAATCAACTGGACAAAGGCTTTGACGATACATTCGTCGTAGTCCATATTGTTGTCGCTGTAGTACGATTGGCTCATTAAAGAGCCCTTCACCCAAACCGTCAGCCCTTCACCACCGGATAACACTCCCCATCATAATATGGATGACAGCCGGTACAAGACGATCAAGAATGGCAGGACCATCACGGATCTGGTTGCGATTAACCCGGCTGTTCCAGGTCGCCCCGCCGTGAACCAACTGGTTTCGTAGCACATAAAGACGATCAAACACCACCGCCAGTACTTTCTTGGTAACCAAACGACCCAGCGCCCTGTGGGCTGTTGATCGACTGCGCTGAAAGCCTTCCTCCCAGGGGTCGCTGCTGTGACCGTTGTGGTAATCCCAGAAGGGCTGGAACACAAACTTGTTGTCAATCAACAGGCGAATAGAAGAAGGGAACTCCTGCCAGGCGATTTGCTCGAGCAGTTTATCTTTATCAAACCCGATCAGTCTATTGAGAAAATTGAGGTGCACCCGCCGCGCCGGGAATCCTTGCCGGTTGTGGGTTTCAGTGGCATAAGCGGCGTTGAGTGCGATCCAGAGAAAGAGAAAGCGGGCATTGCCGTCAGTTTCTTCCTGTTCGGCCCGCTGCAGCCAACTCAGCGCCCAGTGTACACGAAGCCCCAGGTTCTCATGAAGCCCTTCCCGGATCTTGCGCTGCCTCTCCTTCAGCCATGCATGAGTCAGTTGGTCTTCCATTAACCGCTTCCTTCATTGAGAAACGCACAAATAACCCAAACTACGTACTCTCAATACTATTGAAATTGGTCCCATAAAGCCATGCCAACCACTTAAAAAAAGAGAGATGACTCAGCGACTTGGTATGGAGCCTATCTGATCAAGATCGAACACGGAGATGTGGCACCGCCACCCAAGGCTAAGATACAGCTGCTGGTTAAGGAACTAAATGAAGATACGAACATGCTGCCAGCCATAGCTGGAAAGGTGTAATCGGAGTTGCAGGAGATTATCCGTAAACGACCACAGCTATTCGTGGATCTGATGCGCTGACTCAATACCATCCCGGATCGAGCCCTCCTGCGTATTGCCCGGGATATGCGTAATGGCGATTGCTAATTATTACTCGCCCTCAGCCCACTTCAAACGGCTTCGGTGCATGTGATGAGTGTGCGGCAACTTCTTATCGTGCTGCAGGCGCCCAGTGATAATACCGGGGCAGGTCCCAATAAAATCAGCAAAGGCTTTAACTGTTGCCTTGGTAAATCGGGGTGTTTCGTTCAGAAACCGCTGATAGGCCTTAGTGGGTATCAGCGCCTGTTGCGCAAATTGGTCTGCCTCATTTTCCTGTTGCTGCCACTTGGTATCAGGATCACCATCCTCCAGAAATACATGACGCTTGTCGTGCAGGAGAATATGCCCCAGCTCATGGAATAGGCTGAACCAGAAGATATCGGCCCAGCTGCCCCGCAGCGTCATCATCAGCACCGCTTTCTCTTTACCCAGCCAAAAGGTGGCACCGTTGGTGTAGGTTTTAGGCAGATGAGGTAATAGCACCAGAGCAACTCCACATTCTGCCAACAGAGCCTTTAATTGCGGCCCAAATCGCGCTGGTGGTTCACGGGTCAGCTCGCGCAGTTCCGGCAATCGCGCCTTTAGCCGTTTGCTGTCAAAGGGTTCTGTCTTGATGCGACGCGCCTCCAGTTCACCGGCGCGCAGCCATGCCGCCAATGCTTCGTGTGAAACTTTTCCCTTGTTGGTCTGGCGGAAAGCAGGGGCATAGGAGCGCACCTTGGCCAGGTTCACCAACGAGGCCACACCAAAATAGCGACGCAGCTCCTTCACCTTTTCGATACGGTTACGGGTGGCCTTCACCAACCCCATCTTGGACATTTCCGGGTAGGGAAAGCGAGTGACCGTTGCCGCCTCAGCCTCTACCTGGCGCGCAAACTCCTCTCGTGCCTTGGCAAGCTGATAGTCGGCCTCTAGGCCACTCCATATGTGTGCAGAAATGCCCACCACCTCTTCCAACTGCAGTGCGGTTTCCGGCGTAATGGCTTTATGTCCCTTGATGATCTCACTGATGGCCT
>JBEVXT010000122.1:0-2078 GCA_040505955.1 Sedimenticola sp.
GTCCATGAGCACCTTTATACAGAATTATCTCCGATGTGTCCCGTACTATATTTTATATCGATTGGATAGGTGGGTTGGTCGAATATTTACTGGGATGGCCTAGGTGTCGATCTCGCAACTTTGATCGAGCGTGAACAACTCGTCCAGGAAATGACCAGTCGGTATTCGGATGCCAAGCCTAAGACAATCCTCAATTGGGTGAGCCAAGTCTGGCCGTTCGCTAATGCGATGCAGAAGGGCGATTGGATCGTGTTGCCATCCAAGTCGCAGCCTGTGGTCAATATTGGTGAGATTACCGGTGAATATGAATTCGTTTTATCTGGCCCTGATCCTTTCTTTCACCGCCGAGCGGTGAAGTGGATTGCGGAAGACGTTCCACGTTCACATTTCGGTCAGGATCTCCTCTACAGTTTCGGCGCTTTTATGACGATTTGTCGTATCAAGCGTAATAATGCCGAAGAGCGACTCAAGGCCATGGCTGCAAACGGTTGGGCAGCAGAGCAAACGGCTGCCGTCATTGGAACCAAGCATGATACAACTGATGATGAGGCTGCTGAGACCGACAATGTTGATCTCGAAGAGTTGGCACAGGATCACATCTCACGCTTCATTGAGGCACGTTTTAAAGGACATAATCTTACCCGGCTTGTTGAAGCCATTCTGAATGCTAAGGGTTATGCCACGTATATGAGTCCGGAAGGTGCGGATGGCGGGGCGGATATTCTCGCGGGCAATGGCCCGATGGGATTTGGCGAACAGCGTATCTGCGTTGAAGTGAAGTCAGAGAGCACGCCTGTCGGCAGAGAAGTTGCCGACAAGCTGCTCGGAGCAGTCGACAAATTTAGGGCTTCGCAGGGCCTTTTAGTGTCCTGGGGTGGCTTCAAGTCCAACGTACAGAAAGAATTGGTCGGCAGCTTCTTCAAACTCCGCCTGTGGAGTCGCAAGGAATTACTGGAAGAGCTGTTTGCGCACTACGATGAATTGGAAGATAACCTCAAAGCCGAGTTGCCATTGAAACGTGTGTGGACTATCGCATTGCAAGAAGAAACTTAGGGTGGTGGTACCATGGTGTGGCTAGCGGATCCTGTTTGGGGAGGGCTTAGTGGGCTGATAGCGTTTGTTGCTTTAGTGTTCTCGGGCTACCAGTACTGGCAGAAACGGCGCACGGCTGCAGATAAGCCATCGGACATAGGAAAGTTTGATGTCCACCAGTTGGTCGTTCGTTTGATAGTCTTGTTCAAGGCCCATGGGATCTCACGCACACAGATTTCACGTTTTCTTGGCTCAGAGTCAGATATTCTGTTAGAAGACTTGGCGGATGACGAGAAGCTGATTAAGAAACTCGATGATGAGCTCCTTGATGTCATCTGTGACCGATTCGCTGTGCAGCGTGAGTGGCTCGATGGCGAAACCGATCACATCTATTCTGTCCATGATTTCTACAAGTGTCCTGAAGAGTTTTCTGTCTTTCTCGATTCTCTGCTGGAAAGGAACCCAGACGAACATATCCAAGGATGTGTCTATCGAGCCAAGCAGCCCTCGCGGCTTGAATTGGACACGCTAATCGTTATCCAGGAGCCCATTGGCTGGATTGGGGACAAGGAAATCGTTCGCTACCATTTGTGTGGAGAATGGGTCTACGGGTACTGGAAAGCCCGGGCATATCTCGCTGCCTGTGTGGCCATTGCCTGGTCGAAAGGCATTCATTTTATCGGAAAGGATGTGCCGACGGCATGGATTGAGCAGCTTGTCAAAGGGAAAGTATTTGTCGATGACGAAGGCCTCAGTGTTCTGGGGCGCTGGTATCCGGATGATCTTGCCTTAAAGCCAGAGGAGTTTTTACTATTTATTGACGAGGAATTCGGATTAGAAGCCGGATTGCAGCTTTGGTTAGAGTTGGATAAGAAGGATTGGATGACTTTGGGAGAATCTGAAATATACCAAGGTGTTCGTGAAAGGTTTCAAGAGGCACTTCAGCAGTAATGAGGGGTAACCGTTCACGGGGTATGAATGATGCTGTCACCCAATAGAGAGCAACCCATACGCGTAGTTGAGCGAGCTATTGGATTGTAAGAATC
>JBEVXT010000123.1:0-3390 GCA_040505955.1 Sedimenticola sp.
AGATTTTATGCAAAGTCTATTTTTATGCGAAGTCACTTCCCTGTGCCCCTTGTTTTCATCGCTGCTCCGGCTATTCAGCACCGCATAAAGATGAGGATTTCAAGGACTCCAGCAGTTTATCGGTAGCCTTGAAACGTCCAGTCCGCAGTTTCGGCGGTGTGATCGCATCTAGCGTCTCGAATTGCTCTGTTGGGTCGGCATGGATATAGATCTCGGTGGTTTGAATGTTGGCATGTCCAAGCCACAAGGAGACCTTACGAATATCCTTGGTTGCCGCAAGAACCGTCATGGCGCAAGTGTGGCGCAACACATGGGGGGAGATGCGCTTTTTGAGCAATGAGGGAGAGTGTTTCGATGCGGTTCGTACATGCTTTTGGAGGATATACTCGAAGCCGGCGCGCGTCATGGCGTGACCCCGCGCATTGAGAAAGAGCTCTAGAGCCAAGGCCTCGTTCCGTACGACCAGCCATGCACGAAGCGCGCGAACTACCCCTTTCCATAACGGTAGGATCCGTTCTCTGCGACCCTTGCCATGCACTAGCACAGTCGCTTTCGGGTTCAGTACGAGATCGGTGACCTGAAGTCCGACAAGCTCCGACACCCGCAGGCCAGCGGCAAAACACAAATGCAGCATGGCTCGATCCCGGATACCGTATCGGGTTGTAGGATCAGGGGCATCAAGGAGGGCTTGCATCTCCTCGCTGAGGAGGTAATGGATGAGCCGAGTCTCGGTTTTTTTCGCCGGTATGGCCAGAATGCGTTGGATTTGCTCCAGCGCCGAGGGAACACGGTATTGCACATAGCGCATGAAGGATTTAATGGCTGCCAAGCGGATGTTTCGAGAGCTGGGGGAATTGTGCCGAACCGTTTCGAGGTGGCCCAGGAAATCGATCACCAAAGGGGCATCGATCTGCTCGAGCAGCAGCTCGGACGGCGGTACCTTGAGCCGCTCACTGACGTAGACGAACAGCAGTTGAAAGGCGTAGGCGTAGGAGTCACAGGTATTTTCACTGGCTCCTTGTTCAACCGGTAGGCGCTGGTTCAGGAAAGCGGTGATATGCGGTGCGATAGATGTCATTGGACCACCTCCTCCCCCCAGTGTTCGCACGCCTCGGCAATCTTTTCCAGGAGACACGGGGTGGCCTCCAGATACCAATAAGTGGCCGTCGCGTTGCTATGACCAAGGTAGGTCGACAGGGCCAACGTCTGCTGTGTAATCCGCTCTCGCCCATCGGGACAGCGCTCCAGTGCCCTGACCGCGAACGTATGCCGCAGAGAATGCAGACAAGGGCGACGATCCGCTTGTGCATCGAGACCCGCTGCCTGAACGGCTGTTCGGAATGCCGCCTCAGCGGCGCTATAGCTCAGCCGTAGGCCTTTGTTGGAGACAAACAGATGATCGTCCGTGGCACCAATCCGGCGCCGACGGATCAGATAGTGTTCCAGTCCCGCTTGGGCCGTATCGTGCAAAGGAACCAAACGCGATTTGTGAAATTTAGACTCGCGAATCAGTAGGCCATCGGCACTCCAATCCTGAAACCGAAGGTGGATGGCCTCGGAGATGCGCAAGCCGGTACAGGCCAGTAGGGCAAACAAGGTACGGTACGTGTTCGGGCGTAGAGATTCTGGTGGCCCCAAGTGCGCGGCTGCTTCGAGCAGACGACTTAGTTGCTCGGACGAGAAGATGAACGGCACACGTCGAGGTCTCGACTGGCTGCCAAAGATGCCGTCCGGCGGGATGTCATGGTGGGGGTCTTCGGCATGCAGATAGCGGGCAAAACGGATTACCACACCAAGCCTGCGGGCTCGTTGTGGCGCCGACGGCCCTAATGCAGCCCAGTCGATCGTGGTCTGGGTGCGGATGAAACATTCTCCGCGTGCATCAGCAAATCGGGCGTACGAGTGGAGTTGATAGCCTTCGATCCTGAGCTGGAATCCCATGGCCCGTCGCATGGCAAGATACGCGGTCACCGTCTGTGTCAACATGGCTCCACCTCCGGCCAGGGTTGTGCAACTTGCTTGAGCCGTCCCACATCCACTTTTGCGTAGATTGTGGTGGTTTCGATGGAGCGGTGCCGCAAGAGGATCGCGATCTCCTGGAGCGAGGCCCCCTGCTGCAGCCAGGTCGTGGCGGCCGAATGGCGCAGCAGATGGGCGGCACCGCGTGTAGCAGGAGTAACGCCCGCCTGGCGCATAGCCTTGGCCACGATGACAGAGACCGCACAATGAGAGCCAAAACCCCTCAGTGGTGCGCGGGAACGGAGAAACAAACGATTCGTCTCTACCTTCGGACGAACCTCCGTGAGATAGGCGGCAATGGCGTCACCGACCTCCTGTGATAGGGGTAGGCGGCTCTCGCGGCGTCCTTTTCCAGACACGCGAACCCAGGCCTCCTCCCAATCAATATCGTCCAGGCGCAGAGACACGATGTCGCCGGCCCGAACCCCAAGACGGGCGAGCAGGAGTACAATGGCCCGGTCACGGATGCCCAGAGGTGTATTCGGATCACAGGCGCCAATGACCCTCTCGACCTCTTCGACCGGCAGATAGCGAGGCAACGTAGATAGCCGCCAGTGGGCCGGGGCCAGGATGGCCTCATCATGCCCTACAGTGCACTTGCCATCAGCGATAAGGAATCGAATGAATGCGCGAACGGCGGTCACCATCGTTCGCGTCTTTGCCCAGCCACAGTGTCGGCTTTGCTCAAGGATAAACTCCCGCAGTCCCCGGGCATCGAAGTCGCTTGGATCTTCTCCCAGCGACCGCAACAATGCCTGAATAGCGAGTCCGTAGTTATAGAGTGTCGCCTCGGAGGTGCCGCGTTGCGCCTTCATCCATTGTCGGAAGGCTTCGAGGAGTGGCGGTATCGGCTTATTGTCACCGGCAGGGTGGACCGGAACCACGCCAACATGCTGAAGATAGCCCAGGAAAAGCTGAGCCCCTGATACCAGTCCACGACGATCGCTATGGCCGTATGGGTAACATTGACATCGGGGTAGGTGGCGCTTGAAGCGATCGATATCTGCTTCTTGCAGAGCCTCTGGTGTAATCCGTTTCCGGGCGGCCCAATGGAGTAGATGGGCTGCGGCACGGATATGGCGACGGGCGGTCAACTGCGCGTAGCCTGCTGCTTCCAGCTCCTGTGAAAATCCTTCAATGTGAGAGCCGTCAGGGCTGTTGCGGAGCTTCTCGATGTATTGTGGTGAAGCGTAATAGCACGTCAACATGGCATTCTCCTCTGGGTTGGTTGCCAATCCAAAGGATACGAATATCACTATGATTATGCTAAGCGATACGAGGCTCGCAGGTTGGTAGTCTGTTGTTTTTATAGTATATCTTTATCTTTCTGGCTACCTTGTCAGCATAAAAATAGACTTTACATAAAATCTT
>JBEVXT010000124.1:0-3612 GCA_040505955.1 Sedimenticola sp.
TCGCTACACATCTGAATCGAGCAATTGATGCGACGGAACTTTCACCCGTTAGATTAAGGCCTTCTCGGCCGCTACCCTGACCCTAGTTATTGCGGGTCCAATTAGCGGCCTTATAGCAGGTTCCACGATAGCGAGAGCGGTCGACGAAGCTCTCCAGCAAATAGATGGGATGGGCATATTTATCCATCCAGTCGCGGCTTACTCGCCTGGCCACGCGGGAGAGGATATGGCTAGCCAGATGCGGCACCCGAACCCAGGGCAAAATTAGAAACCTGGCGTTATTGGCTACGGAGTGCAGATTGCGCTCACATACCGATGAGGTCCAGCCGATGTGGATGTCGCGTGATGCACACTTCCAGGCCGCCGCACTAAACAGGATGCAGGCCAGCGGTAGACCCTCCTGGCTGTGGACGAGATATTTCATGTTCTCGCCTGCGGTATTTTTGTAACCCAGGTAGTGATGACCGGCAAGTAGGCATCGGAATAGTCGGTCTTGCTTTGAGCCGGTGGTAACACATGTTATTCGAATAGGTAACAAGTTTGCCAAGGCACCATCAATGGGGTCAGTGCAATGTTGTACATATATCGGAGCTCGATTGCGAAACTCATTAGGGGACTTTCGTTGGCGAGGTGGTAGGACTATGTGCCCGGCTTTTTCAAGTCGCAGCAACAGGTTCCTGCATGCCATATCTTTGATTTGGCCGTTAGGAGCACGCCAGTCCCATAACTCGCAGAGCTTAACCGACAGCCTGGAACGTCCCCAAGCTGGATTCTCATATAGCAGTTGGTTGATAAGTGCTGTGTCGGGCTGGAATTTCCTACCCCGTATTGTGATCGTGGTCTGTGCCATATCCGTACGGTACAGGAAATTGGCTTCTGAAACCAGAATAATGTTTATGGATAATCTGTGCTTTCTGGGCTGAGGTCAGAAAATACCGTCCTTATGCCCGTGAACGGTTATCATTAGTGTTCCCACCAGCCCTTTCAAGGTGATAACGTATTGAAATTATTAAAGATATTATTTTTGATGAAATCTGCGTTTTAGTTGAGGTGCAGATATAGTGCTATTCATTGGTGAAATAGCAATATACCGAGATAAGATACGTTAGAAATTCGCCGAAATTTGATACGATTTCGACGAATTTCTCAGAAAAATCCAAGCAACATCTAAAATTAAGTATAAATATTAATGAGTTACAATGCGACCTTGAAAGGGCTGGTGTTCCCACCACCGATCCTTTATGGTCTGAACTCGACCACTGCAGCGCTATTGCCCACTTTTGCCTACACATAATGAGCAAGTTGGGGTACTATTTCGCCATGCCCTTACTAAATGTAGGATGAATTAAATAACTAAAGTGAACAGATGCGGCGGATATGGGGATCAGAACAACACACAATCCCGACCAGCACGGTACCAGGCAACCGCTCGAAAAGTACCAAAAGCAGCTGTTGCGTATGTACTGCAGGGGTCGAAAAAGTGTAGCTTACCATGCCACGATCAAGCTGGCTGACCCCTTGTTTTTTGAGACCCATAATATTTCAATGTGGGGATCAGTGATCCTGTGGTGTCGTTTCCATGGGTGGAGTTCCTTTATGAACATAATAGAGAACATACATAGAACTCTTTGGCGGGCTATGTCAACGGGCGTGCCGTCGGCCTATGTCAGAAAACGTGCCGGCAACCTAATCAACTGTTATGCATAAAAGAGAAAACACATGGAATGGTTAATCCTTATAGTACTGATTATCGGTCTAGCTCTTTTTCTACTAAGGCGCAAAGCCGTTGTTTCAGAAGCCGTTGTTTCAGAAAACTACCCATACGATAAACATAGCACACTATTCTCTGCTGCTGAGAGGTCGTTCTATGGTGTTCTATGTCAGGCTGCTGAAGGAAAAGCGGTAGTCTTTGGGAAAGTTCGTGTTGGTGATGTGCTGAAAACTAAGAAAGGACTTAATGCCAGCGAAAGACAAAAAGCCTTTAATCGCATATCAGCAAAACACTTCGATTTTGTACTCTGTAAACCAGACGATTTGTCAGTAATGGCCGCAGTGGAACTTGATGATTCATCTCACGATTCAAAGAAAAGAATGGAGCGTGATGAATTTCTTGAAGGGGCATCCGAGGCAGCCCAACTAAAGTTGCACCGTTTCAAGGCAAGAAATAGCTACATCATAGATGAAGTGCGCAAGGAACTTTTTTCAAACGGCAATTACTGAAGTCGCTTCATCTTCACAAGAGCCAAAGGTAGAGTCAGCATTCACACAACAACAATTAGATTCTGATCAAAAAACAAAAAACCAGCTATGCCCAAAGTGTTCTTCTAAGTTGGTTCGTAAGGTTGCCAAGAAAGGGGAACATAAATGTTCACAGTTTCTGGCTTGCAGTGCATTCCCAAATTGCCGTTACATCGCAAAGTAAAATGCATAACAAAAAGCTACAGCCGACCCATGAACTTGCGCGCTTTTTGTGGCACTCGCTGCGCTCATTTTCCCGCAAAAATCACACAAGCTCATGGATCGGCTGAGCTTAAGCGTTAGATTACCAATCGCCAAATTAGAGGCTAAATATTATGTACAAAAATATACTTTTTATTGTAATTATATCGGTATTTTCCGTAAACACATATGCAGGATCGATGCCTCCTCTGACTCCAAACACATATGCAAGATCGATGTCTCCTCTGGCTCCTATTACCCGAATTGAGCCAATGGTATACCAAGGAGAACCTGGTTTTTTTGTCAACAATTGCTCTCCAATTGGTAGTGCATGTATTCCAAATTATGCAGGAGCTGCTGCCACAGGCATTGCCTACTGGGTGCCGAAAAGCCATGCACTGTATGAAACAATCCTAAGTCTTTCTATAGCAAGTTTCGCTGCTGGAACACCTATCCAATTACATGGAAGTGGGGCATGCATCCCTGCCTGCAGCAATGGATATGAAATAATTCACAGGGTAGATTTTAGGAAGAAAAAGACAGGACACTCACCACTACTGCCTCCAGCAATGGATAGTTACAGGTGAATACGACCTAATTGTCCAAGACAGAGGGTGAAAATAAAGAGAATTTGGAGGGGAGAAAGGTAATTATTGAAATCAGGACAGGCCGACTCATGCCCAAACATGAATGGATGGAGCATTGATTGAAATGGATGTAAAAACTAAGTGCTATAAAGCACTCTCGATTCACACATCCCTTTGATGAACCGTTGACTGAGCTGTTTGGCCATCTCTCGTATTTTATCCACCGATCCCAGTGCAATAGGATGGGGTCGGCCTTTGTGACCACGAAGGTGGTTAACAAAGGCATCTGGATCGAGTCCCATGCGTTGCAAAATGGGTGGTATGCCTGATGGAATGGCTCCCCGCTTACCCTCTCTGATCGCTCTACCGGCCCAATCGACCAGCTCCAGATAGTCGAGGGAGGTGAAACCAATGGCATTGGGGTGTTTATCATCTTCCTGCTTCACCAGAGGCATCAGTATGGGTCTGTTTTCAGGTGCTGCGGGTTGATTAAGCGCTTCCCGTATACGCTGCTGGATAGAGGTGTAGTCACTCTCTTCAGGGGTAGCTGCCATATTTGCCCGGATGGGGTTGAGGTCAACATACC
>JBEVXT010000125.1:0-4454 GCA_040505955.1 Sedimenticola sp.
AGCCCCCTAGTATCAGGGTCATAATTCTTCCGCGAGCCATTTTCATTTAATAATTTAAATAAGCCATGTTTAATCATTATTTTGTAACAATATTTTCGATACCACCATGAAATAATTGAAAATATCTCAAGAAATGACGAATTATTCGCAAAGACATACTAGACGAAAAATGTGAACTCTTTTGGCAGAGTGTTGGAGATTATTTCGTTGTAAATGGGTTTGGTGGCGCGTCACGTTTGATCTAGCGATCTGTGGCCATCCACTCGACGTGATACAAATCCCGAGATCAAGTTACTATGCTAATAATACGTTTGCATTTTCGAGCACGAAAACGGTTTGCGGACAATAACTAGAAAACGCTTCTAGGGTCCATGACCAGTAGACCCCTACTGATTTTGGGTTCACGTGGTTGAAGGTCAAGGTCGCGGTGGCCTTGAACCCGAAAACGGTGTCCTGGCAATAACTCGTGAACGCTTGTTTCCATGATATTTAAACTTCATAAGTATCAATAACCATTTCAACCTTAGAGGACGCTGTAGAGGCGTATGTTTGCAAACAGTGTAGATTCCCGGCTCGTACGGGCCGTCTCATCAGGAGTAGTAGCAGAGTGGGGTGTTTGAGGAGTGGATTAGCTTTCTATTGTTCACGATGGGGCGTAGAGAAGTGGATTAGCTTTTCTATTGTTTACGATGGGGTGTTTGAGGAGTGGATTAGTTTCTAATATTTGCCATGTGGTGTGGTGTTATATCAGCCGATCTAATCTGACACGAAAGAAGCAATTGACCAATGATCAGATTGTCTTATCAGTTATAGTGTCATATTGGTCTCTTATCTTATCTAATATCGTGTCATGTTGGTGTGGCTAGATCAGATCTTATCTCTTAATGGGCAGACGGCATAGTTAATCATATGAGGTAATGTCATATTAGTATGTGACCGTGACTGGAGAATTTGAGTCCATGGCATTGTGACCCGTCTAGTTGCTTGTCTGACAAAGTTCCATACTGTTGTTATAATAAGCATGGCGGGTGTTAGAATGACTAGATGGCGACCTGTACAGACCCTGAAACTGTATGGATGTCATAAACCCATTTCCCCCCAGTCATCCTGCTATACTGTCCAGCTGGACTGGTTGCAAACAATCGTTTTTTATCAGAGAATGGTTAAACATTATGCTAAAGTTAGCACTAATTTATAGGTTAAATGTCCGCAGTAATCTGCTGAATTGCAAAATATTAGTTCCATTACCATTTTACTAATTATGGACGTATGACCCAATATTCTCCATATAGGCATCCAATTATGGGCCTGCATTTAATATATTAACAGCAACAGACGTATGTTTCTATTTATGGTATCTGCCAAGTGTGTATATAAGCAGAAGGTTGACTGGCTTTGGTATCCTCACTTCAAGGGTGTTACATTAATCATTAAAAAGCTGACTAAACTCTTAATCAAAACAAAATGAATTTCTTTGAAGTTATTCTTTCTTTTCACCATTTGTGCCACAACATAAAAGATTTTTCTGGCTTTGAAGACATTTGCCAGACAGAATTGTTCAAAGTTTGCGCAAAAAACCTCGACGAATATGTAAAGGTGTTCTTCTCCGATAAATATTGTAAGCGGGCAGTAAGCGTGCACGCACAAAATGATTATTTATCATTATTTTTATTTGCTATGGACATGAGGTTGAGTCAATTCACTGTCAAAGGGGAAATTGTCACGAGAAATGGGACATTGAGACTCGTGCCAGAGAGACAATCCCGGTTGGCGTGTATTGAGAGAGATTTGCACGAAGGTGTGCGAAAATATTTCGAAGACATATTTGAGTTTCTTCCTGTGGATGAGCTGCAGTTTATAGACGAACACATAACCACAATTGACTGGAAGAATGGAGTGATTCCGTTTGTTGCGGATTACAAGGTAAGATAACCTGTAGTATCTGGAGAGGGGACTACTATGACCGAGAGACTATACCATTAACCATTTCAACACCAAGCGACTTAATGGGCTGTTCCATGCCAATGTTTCACATTATTCATTGGTTCATTCAATTAATTTCAGACTATCCATTCATCAGAAAGGGTAATCTGTTCAACTGAATACTATTAAACAGTGGAGATCCTGATGAGACGGCTCGTATGAGATCTGCAATGTTTGTAAAATTGTCTTATAGAGGTCTGCAGTTTTGAAAGGATTAAGTGTGTGTGTATTTGTTGATAATTCAAGAGATACCATTTCTTTGGTACTCGTTAGAATCGCCTCTTCGATCATTCAACACCACTGACCACAATGCTAATGTTTGTAAACAGCTCAGATTTGATAGCCGTCAATTTACAAACGAATGTCATTTCCAAATATGGTTCTCTGAAATTAGCATAGAACAGCTCAGTAAGGTGCTGGGTGTTGAAAAGGGTTAAGTATCGATCAATATAACATGCATGTCATAAAGTTATTCAGTCCATAATACAGAAAAGAACAACAACCTTTATTGAACACATAGGCATTACCTGAGAAGCCATAATACATAAAAGACATATATAAAAATAAAATCACAACCTTTATTGAACACATAGGCATTACCCGAGAAGTTACCCTGCATAAATGGAATGCTGTAAGCATGGTCCGCATGTCTTGCCTACCTAGCATTGACAGAAAGTCCGGACACACGGACAGAGGAGGTAGTGGTGACTATTGTGTTTTCCGTAAGCAGGCGTGACAAATCAATTATGTCTATTGATAGTTAACTCTTGATGTTGTGATCAGAGTAGGACCTGTCTGTGCATCAGTATAAACTTTAAATTTTAATTATTTTACAAAGAATACAAACAAGAGCGGGGCACTTATACTAATGCTTTCGTTGGCACGGACGGTGGTCCTTATTGTGGGAGGAAACCGGAGTACCCGGAGAAAACCCACCTGTCCGATCTGGCGACCACATACCATCTCACATACAGCCCTGGCCGGGGATCGAACCAGGGACCGCAGTGGTGAGAAGCGCGCTCGTTACCGATTGCGCTAACCGGACAACCAAGCATCAGTATAGTCGGAGCAGTATACATGGTATAGGTCTCTTCGCACTGATCACAACATCAAGTGGCCACTTCCTCTCTACATGATATCAATGTCTGAATAACTATTTATAACTGAGAACCACTACTAACATAATTTGGTGTACTGGCATTAGGCACTAATTAATATCAGATGGCGGTGGCCTGCCTGCTGAGCATTAACTCATGGTTACTGATTATTACTGGAATCCGTTCAACGGCCCAAATGTTATTGTGATAACAGAAGTCTTACTCACGCACAGACGTAGACTAACGCTATATCCCCTTTCGCTTATGACAAGGGAATAACAAAGGCATTAAGAGTATGCAAAACTTTTAACCCTTTCAACCTCAGATATAGTTTCATTAATCCATCCAGATCATTATCAAAACAAGAAATGCGTCTATCGAACGCGATCCCACCGGCAGGCTATTGAGAAACTGTGACAAACTTCTTAATAAAGGACGCACGCACACACGGATGGTCCGAACACTATATGCCACCTGGCTCTTCGAGACCTGTGGCATAATATGATTATTTTCTACACCAAACCTGAATAGTCACAAACATTGCTGATTTTACTCTTTACTGAGGTTAAAAGGGTTACGGATAAATGCAATTGCCGGATACTAGCCGCACAGACTCTATAGTCTTGACAATGACACACTACTTTCAAGTAAGTAAGACTTTGTTGTTGTTTCACCCGGAAACAATGTTGATATGCAGGTTATTGCATAAGAAATACATGTAAGTCTAGTATAAAAATGTACAAACAATATGAAATGTGTCCATGGGACATGAATGCCCCCGCCGCATATCAATGAAGCAGGACTTACAATGTGAAACGCATTTGCCTTATAACGAAGTGAACATAAGTCAGACAATCGCACACACTGACGGACAGGGAAAACACATTTATGTCCTCCCCAATAATTGGTCGGGCATAAAGTTATATAATGGAATGTCTGTAACATGTTAATCAGTCACTGTCTACTGAAATTATCGCTTGACATTTGCGATTAACCTGGGATGCCAGATCAGTTATGACCAAGTATCTGTGCTGGATGACCATAAACTTAGCAAGATCAGGATGTGCAAAATTTTCGTAGGATTGGATTTATCCCACCACTATCCAAATAATTGAATAGTCCGAGAAACCTGATATATTCAGGGTTGTATGGGTTAAACAGGTTAGCAAAGGTTCTGTTGTGTACTGATCCCACTGATCGCAATTGTTTAGTGATAGCTTCCTCACTACGTTCATGGAGATGATATCAATATGCATGTACATGTATGAATTTAACACAAATATAACAAGAAGTGGCATCGTTAAACGAAGCTAATCCCCTCGCTGGCAGCCTTGATAGTAACGTAAATGCTAAGTCCAATTTCGTGACCTTGAA
>JBEVXT010000126.1:0-9160 GCA_040505955.1 Sedimenticola sp.
AAGGACATATGGCTTTATCCCTTATCTCGTCAGTTCAGGGTAAAGCTAACCGGTTGATTCTATTAGGGGTGGGTTGGTCGAATATTTACTTCTCACTGAGTCATCATGCCCGCTCTACCAACAAGATATATAACGATTCGTTACGCTCGCGATTATCATTGTGTTACATAATCACAGGGGGGGGGGAGGCAGGCGGATGATTAATCACCTCACAGGTGATTGAGAGCAACGGATGTTTTCCGCAACTGTTGAAACAGCGCTGCGTCGGGTTCTGTCGCTGAGAAGGGGATGTCTGGAGGGGAGCTACTGAATGTGCAACGGCGCCTGCGTCACCAGACCATCGCGATGAGCGCGCCTCGGAGTCCATCGCGAACAAGTTCGCTCCTACAACACCGCTGTTCCACCATAACTGTGGTTTTCAGGATTTTGGTACAGAGCCAGTTTAAGAATAAAAGGGCACAAAATGCAAGTTTATGTGTGCAAATGATTTTTTTAAACTCAGAAATGGCGAATTTCAGGGGTGAGCTGAATAGTTACAAATTAAGTTTACCGGCCCAGGCCTGCCTTGGTCATACAGGCGTCCATCTGCTCCGGGGAACTGCTGCTACCTAAACAGCCCTGGGTTACCTTGCTGTCTACGAGAACACGATCAAGATCTTTCAGCATTTTCGTTTTCAGCTCTTCACTCCACTCAATATCGGGCCGTGGCGGCATCTTTTGGGCACCGTGACCAGCTGCCATTTTGCTCATTACTTTCTGCTGCACTGCGGCCATTATTTCAACACAGCCGTTAAGATCCGCCTTGTCGCTCGCCTGCTGCAGACAGGTCTGGGTCTTCTCCATGGCGGGAATGGTAGATATCATCATCTGCCCCATCCTCTCCTTGATCTGTTCGAAGGCTGCCTGTCGCAACATCTGCCCCTGGTTGGGTGCTTGAGCCAGTGCAATGGCGGGAACAAAAAGAGACAGTAATAGATACTTCACTTGGGTACTCCGATAATTGAGGCTAATGGCTGCTCCTTTTATCCCATTTAGGTAACTGTTGCAAAGACGCCGGGTTCTCCTGTAACGTCCCGACCTGATGCAACCACTGATAGCAATCCATAATCTCAGCCGCCACTTCGGTGATCTCCACGCCGTTGACGACATCAGCTTCGACCTCAATCCGGGGGAGGTGCTCGGCTTTCTCGGCCCCAACGGTGCCGGCAAATCAACCAGTATGCGCATCATCAGCGGCGGGCTGGCACCCACTAGTGGTGAAATCAAAATCAACGGAGTGGATCTGCTGCAAAAACCGCTGGAGGCGAAGGCGCAACTCGGCTACCTGCCGGAGCAGCCACCGCTCTACCCGGAGATGACGGTGGACGAGTACCTGCGCTTCTGCGCCCGGTTGCGGCAGATCGGTGGCAGTGAGATTCCCGCCGCCATCAGCCGGGCAAAAGCGCTCTGCGGTCTGGGCGATTCAGGCAGACGACTGATCGGCAACCTATCCAAGGGTTACCGGCAACGCGTCGGCATCGCACAGGCGATCATTCACCGGCCCAAAGTGATCATTCTGGACGAGCCGACCAGCGGTCTCGACCCCAATCAGATAAGAGAGATACGCGGCCTGATAACCGCGCTGGGTGAACAGTGCGGCGTCATACTCTCAACCCATATACTGCCCGAGGTGGAAGCGGTGTGTGACCGTGTGCAGATAATCCACCAGGGGCGGCTGGTCTTTTCAGAGCAGATCAACCCACGGGGAAGCGATGCACAACGGCTGCTCATTACACTGAAAAACCGACCCACAACAGAACAGCTTGCGTCACTACACGGCATTGATCATATCGATGATCTCGGTGAAGGTGAGTACCGTCTCTCCCTAACAGGCGAAACCACTGCAGCAATGATCGCTGAGCAGTGCGTCAACGCAGGCTGGGCACTGCATCGCCTGACTGAAGAGGCGGATAGCCTGGAGCAGGTATTCACCCGGCTCACCACCACGGAGACAGCATAGTGTTTGCCATCGCCGGACGTGAACTGCGCAGCCTCTTCCTCTCTCCCCTCGCCTGGATTCTGATCGGGGTGATGCAGTTTATCCTCGCCTGGCTGTTTTTGATTCAGCTTGAAGAGTTCCTCAAGATTCAACCTCAGTTGATCACCCTGGAGAGCGCCCCCGGTGTGACCGATCTGGTGGTGGCTCCACTGCTGGAGAGTGCTGCTGTTATTCTAATGCTGCTAACGCCGCTACTGAGCATGCGGCTGATGAGCGAGGAGTACCGTAGCGGCACCATTGATCTGCTGCTCTCGGCACCGATCTCGATGCTGCGTATTCTGTTGGGAAAGTATCTGGCACTGCTGGCGGTCTATGGCGTCGTTCTGTTACTGATCGCCCTGATGCCCCTCTCCCTTCTGCTGGGTGGCTCACTCGATATGGGACGACTGGCTGCAGGTCTGCTCGGGCTTGGTCTGCTGTTGGCGGCTTTCGCCGCTATCGGTCTGCTGCTCTCCTGTTACACGGATCAGCCCACCGTAGCAGCGGTGGGCAGTTATGGCCTGCTGCTCTTTCTCTGGCTGATCAACCTTGCCGGTGGCGGTGGGGAGAGTGAGCTGTTTGCCTGGCTCTCTCTTGCCGGCCACTATCAACGCATGCTCAGCGGCCTGATTCACAGCAGTGACATCATCTACTACCTGCTGCTGATCGCCACCTGCCTGTCACTTGCCAACCATCGGCTGGAAAGCCGTCGCACACAAGGTTGAATAATGACAGCAAGCAGCAAACGGATTAAACAGAAACTCGAAGGTCTCACCTTCTATCTCCTGCTGGCCGTGGCCGTCGGCCTAAGCGGTTGGCTCAGCCAGCGTCACGACCCCGCATGGGACTGGACCGCCGGTGCCAGAAACAGCCTAAGCCCCGTCAGTCAACAGCTGTTGACGCGACTCCAGGGAGAGCTGAAGGTCACTTCGTTTGCGCCGGACAATCCGGAGCTGCGCAGACGCATCCGGGAGGTTATCCAGCGCTACCGACAACACAGCCCAAAGATAACCCTGACCTTCGTCAATCCTGCGCTGGAGCCCAAGCTGACACGGGAGTTGGGTATTCAGGTATCGGGAGAGCTGCACCTTGCCTACCAGGGGCAGAGCGAGAACCTGCGGTCACTGGATGAGGAGAGCATCAGCAACGCCATACAACGCCTGATCACCGGCGGAGAGCAGTGGCTGGGCGCCATGGTCGGGCATGGTGAGCGGCGTTTCAGCGGCCGCGCCAACCATGACCTGGGAGCCTTTGGTGATGAGCTGAGGCGCAAAGGCTACCAGATCCAGCCACTGGAGCTGACCACTCAACCGCAGATACCGGACAATACCCGGTTACTGGTGATTGCCGGCCCCCAGACTGACTACCTGCCGGGAGAGCTCTCGCTGATCCGCAATCATATCGAAGAGGGTGGAAATCTACTCTGGCTCACCGATCCCGGTGACCAGCACGGAATCGACAAACTCCTGAGCGAAACCGGCCTGAAGGTGTTGCCAGGCACCATCGTCGATGCCAACACCGCCGATCTGGGTCTGGAGAGCCCCACCATCGCCCTAGTGTCGCGTTTCCCCAACCACCCGGCAACTGCCAACTTCCGCCTGCTGACCCTCTACCCTGCGGCTGCGGCACTGAAGGTGGAAGGCGACAGCGACTGGCAGGCCACCCCCCTACTCTCCACCCTGTCACGTAGCTGGAACGAGACTGGCCCGATCAGCGGCGAGGTGGCCCGCAATCCCGAACAGGGGGAGAGAGCGGGTCCTCTCATCCTTGGCTACGCCTTTACCCGCCCGGGTGACCGGGCTGAGCAACGCCTGCTGGTGATCGGTGACGGTGATTTTCTCTCCAACGCCTATCTTGGCAATGGCGGTAACCTCGACCTGGGGCTTAACCTGTTGCGTTGGCTCAGCGGCAATGATCGCCTGCTCGATATCCCCGCCAAGAGCGCCCCCGATTTAAGCTTGTCGCTCACGCCTACCATCGGGGGGATTATCGGCCTGGGTTTCCTTTTCCTGCTGCCACTGCTATTTATATCTACAGGGGTGGCCATCGGGTGGCGACGCAGAAAGCAGTGAGCAGGATTAATATGGGAAGCCGCAGCATAACAAACCTTGTTCTACTGGTGCTGGTCGCCACTCTCGGCATCCTCGCCTGGTTCAGTAGCAGTCAGGAGGAGGGTCTGAGTCATCCGCCTCTGACCCTGATCGACCCCGCCACCGTCACCCGCATTCGTATCAGCAACAACAATGGCCCTGAGTTCGTCATGGAACGCAACAACGGCAAATGGGAGATGACCACCCCTCACCGTATTGCCGCCAACGGCCCGAGAATCAACATCCTCCTTGACTTGGCCGCCACCCCGAGCATTGAGCAACAGCCCCTACCCCTGGAACGCCTCGCCGAATTTGGTCTGGAGCAACCGGTGGCCAAAGTGGAATTCAACAATACCCAAATCGTCTTCGGCGGCACTCATCCCTACAACTACCGGCGCTATCTGCGCATCGGCGACACCCTGCACCTGATAAATGATATCTTTCCCCACCATGTGCTCGCCCAGGCGGAGGCGTTCATCAGCCATGAGCTGTTTACCCCGGAGCAGAAGATCCGGGAGATAAAAACCCCTGAGTGGCGGCTGTTTAGGAGTGCCGCCGGATCATGGCAACTGGACCCCCCAAATCCTAAACTCTCCAGTGACCGTTTGGTGGAGCGGATCGACCGGTGGCAGCACACCTGGGTGGCCAGTATTGAACCGATGCCGAAGGCAGTACCTTCGGGGGAGGTGCGGGTGTGGCTGGAAGAGCATGCTGAGCCGGTTGTACTGGGTATCGTCCAGAGAAAGAAGAACACGCTGCTGGTATCCGCCGAGAAGGGACTCGCCTACCGGCTGCCCGACGCCGGATTGCTACAGATGCCGTCAGCGGATTAGTTGAACCGATGCCCGAACTGCCAGAGGTAGAGACCACCTGTCGCGGTATCGACCCTCACATTACCGGCAAGGTGGTGACCGGGGTGATTGTGCGCAATCGATCGCTACGCCAACCTATCCCCAAAGGGCTCGGCAGGCAGCTAAAAGGGAAGACCATCAGGGCGGTGAAACGCCGCGCCAAGTATCTCCTGCTGGAAACCGATACGGGAACCCTGTTGCTCCACCTTGGCATGTCCGGCAGCCTGCGGATTCTGCCACCGGATACTCCCGCTGGCGTCCATGACCACTTCGATCTGCAGTTTGCCGACTGCTGCCTGCGGCTGCGCGACCCCCGGCGATTTGGCCTGGTGCTGTGGACCCGTGAACCGGTGGCGGAACACCGATTGATAAGTCACCTTGGCCCCGAACCTCTGAGTGACACCTTCGATGGCAACACACTCCGGCAGCAGGCGAAAAAGCGGCGAATTCCGATAAAGAACCTGATTATGGATGGCAAGGTGGTGGTGGGCGTCGGTAATATCTACGCCAGCGAGTCCCTGTTTCTCTCCGGCATCCACCCCCACCGTCCATGCAACAGAATCTCCCTCAAACGCTACCGACGACTGGCAGAAAATATCAAACAGGTGCTGGCCGCCGCCATTGCCCGGGGGGGAACAACTCTCAGGGATTTCCAGCAGGAGGATGGCAAGCCGGGCTACTTCGCCCAAAAGTTGAAGGTCTACGGCCGGGAAGGGAAGCCCTGCCCAAACTGCACATCACCGATCAAACAGATGCGCATCGGCCAGCGTTCCAGCTTCTACTGTGGGCGCTGTCAGCGGTAGCCCATTCAACACCTCGAAGTCGCTCATGCCGTAAAGCCGCGCAGAAGGGAGGGGGAAAACTTCTCTTTTGCATAAACACCGTCTAAACTGTACGGAACGTACGGTTACAATAGGTGAATTGTGGTGGAAATTGGTGCTGAAGCTGCGCGTAAAAAGTTGCCTGAGCTTTTAGAGCGTGCTCATGGTGGAGAAACATCTATTATCAAAAAACGAGGTGTTCCCTATGCCGCGCTGGTTCCCTTGGATCAGCTGATAGACCCAGGCATGAGTGATGGATTGCTCTCTCTTTTGGGTACAGGTAGAGGCTTATGGGGGGGGGATGTCTCAACCACTATCCATGGATACAGGGATGAGTGGGAGTGATCGATTTTTCACTTATCCAGAAAGGTGCCCGGGTTACGATAGACACGGCACCCATTATCTATCTACTTGAAGATAATCCTGCATTTCTAAAGCAATTTCTCCCCTTGTTTGAAAGAGTTGATGCCGGTGAAATCCATGCTGTGATTTCTGTTGTGACCCTTGCAGAGGTACTTGCCGGACCTTTGAAAAATGGCAATGAAATCATCGCTGATCGCTATTACAGAGTTCTCACAAACAGTGTTAACTGGCGGGTACAGGAGATGGATTCGGAGCTCTCTTTTGTTGCGGCAAGAATCAGAGCGCGTTATGGCTTGAAATTACCCGATGCCATCCAGGTGGCTACCGCTATTCATAGCGGCTCGGTAGCACTGGTGACCCATGATCGTGACTTTTCTGCGGTTGATGAGATCCCTATATATGGGGTTTGAGTTAGCCAGGACAGTCAGGAACAGCCATCACAAAAATGGTGGCGCTAAATACTAAACATGAACCCGGTCTGCTGATTTATTGGCGTAAACAGCGGACGACGCCCCGTTAATATCCTTAACCGCATAACACCGGAATTGCAGTATTATCTGGTTAAGAGTATCGCCATTTACCCCTATACTGGGAATTATAGTTGTTCAGAATGCGGGGCAGTGGTAGGTTATACGGAAATCATAGAACTGTTAGTTAGGGGCTACAAAATGGATACACTGAGGAAGTAAATGAAGCTAGAAGAGCACATATTTAAGTCCGCATCACTTATTGAGCTAATTGATGAGGCTGTTGAATTTTTGGTCAATACGCCAACGGTACCCGTTCCACCGGAAGAAAAGTTCTCTGGTGGAGGTGTATATGCACTGTATTATAAAGGTGCCTTTCCTCTGTATAAAATAATCTTTGATGAAAATCCAGAATTGCCTATTTATGTGGGTAAGGCAGTTTTACCAGGCTGGAGGCAAGGAAGAGGTACAGCCAAAGAAAACGATCCTGCTCTTTACCGACGACTAACAGAGCATTCAAGAAGCATCAATGCCGCAAGCAGCTTAGATTTAAGGGATTTTTCATGCAAGTTCGTTGTGCTTAAATCACAAGAGGCTGATTTAATTAGCACAGTAGAAGCGGCAATGACACGAAAGTATAATCCTTTATGGAATTCACAGATTGATGGCTTTGGCAACCATGATCCCGGCAAAGGCCGATATGAACAAGCAAAATCTGAATGGGATGTGCTGCATCCCGGTAGGGAATGGGCAAATCGCTTAAAAGGTATTCAGCCTGATGGCAATAAGGTGGAAGAAAAAATAGGTATTTATCATGTCAACAAAACATCTTAACTCAGTCGAGCTTTTTTCTGGAGCTGGTGGACTGGCTTTAGGCATGGCAAAAAGTGGGTTCCAACATGAAATGCTCGTTGAATTCAATCGTGATGCTGTTACTACTTTAATTAACAATCATGATGAAGGGCAGGCGCAGATTAAAGATTGGGATATCAAGCATGACGATATAAAAAACATTTCCTTTAATAAATACAAAGGGAATATTTCTGTTATAGCTGGAGGTCCACCCTGTCAACCATTTTCACTGGGAGGAAAGCACAAGGCTTTTAACGATCATAGAGATATGTTTCCTCAAGCTGTTCGAGCAGTACGTGAATCAAATCCAGAATCTTTTATTTTTGAGAATGTGAAAGGTCTATTGCGCAAAAGCTTTAGCTCATATTTTGGCTATATAATTTTGCAGTTAGCATATCCAAATATTACAAAAAATGAAGGTGAATCATGGGAAAGCCATCTTTCACGCCTTGAAGAAATTCAAACCAAGGGGACATATCGAGGCTTAAAATATAATGTTGTATTTAGGCTTCTTAATGCTGCTAATTACGGCGTTCCTCAAAAGCGTGAGCGAGTGTTTATAGTTGGTTTTAGAAGCGATCTTGCGATTGAATGGAGCTTCCCAAAAGCTACACATTCAAAAGATGCACTCCTATGGAAGCAATGGGTTACAGGTGAATACTGGGAACGCCTTGGTGTCAATGAAATTGATCGTCCTGTCTCAAATGAGAAATTAGCAGCTCAGCTAAAAAGTAAGTATGGAATGTTTCAGCCTGTAGAAAAAGCGTGGGTTACTGTACGGGATGCAATTTCAGATTTGCCATGCCCAAAAAATGACAATAATTTCAATAACCATCAATTTCGGGATGGTGCTAAATCCTATCCTGGTCATACAGGAAGCCCTATTGATGAGCCGTCAAAAACATTAAAAGCCGGAGATCATGGAGTACCAGGCGGGGAGAATATGATTCGATTTAATGATGGGTCAATTAGATATTTTACCGTTCGAGAGGCAGCAAGGATTCAAACTTTTCCAGATGATTACCACATTTATGGAGTATGGAGCGAATGTATGAGACAGATTGGTAATGCAGTCCCGGTAAAACTTGCAGAGGTAGTTTCAGCGAGTGTTTACGAAGCAATTGCCCCTAATCGGGATAGGGAGCTACTCAAGTAGCACCCTCCCACAGCACCGTACATACGGATCCGTATACGGCGCATGGCCTGCTATTAACAGCGATACTCCATCGGGCAAATCGAATTCATATCAAGTGTCTATCGGGCCGCAGCCGGATGATGAATCTTTAGGGGTCAAGTATCATATTGACGCTATATTTCTACAACCTTCTTGAAGAAGAAGGACAGGACACCCATCACTAACACACTCTCGCTCCACAGCTTTAAAATACTCGACTATTGGCGATATTAGATGCCAGAGGTAAGCATATCGACAGCAGCAAGGATTTTGTAACGGAAATTCTCTAGCGATGTAACTTCATCATTGAGGATTGATTTAGGTACAGAAGTTATTTGATGTGTTAATAATACAAAATCACCTTCATCAAGGTCAGACCTCCTGATCTGGAGGATTATGCTTTGCTACCAAATTCATAAATCATCCTAAAATCCGTACCCGGAAAAACTATCTTAGTTTCATTCAGTTCTCTACACAGATGCTCTATTGCCTGATCATTGCTGTGGTTGGCAAGCCGATGCAAAC
>JBEVXT010000127.1:0-8797 GCA_040505955.1 Sedimenticola sp.
GGGTGGGTCGATGCCAGTGGCAAAGATTCACAACACGCTCTCCCCTGCCGTAGTTGGCAGGTGAAGGAATAGTCCAGCCCTGAATGAAAATTCAGGAACAGCTGTCCCGCCGCCTCCACCAGCACCGGCCCTGATCACTGATCAGGGCCACCTTATTTCAGGGAGAACCATGGATGGTTACCCACAACATCCCAAAATACCTCACACTGCAGATGCCGCCTATATTGCCGGACTCATTGATGGTAAAGGGAAAATTACCCTTACACAGGGGGCTCCCTCAGCTGCTCAAGAAACTCCGTCTCTTTATGGCTAGTTAACAGCAGCTTCTCTGTTGAACGGGTCATGGCCACATACAGCAACTTGGCATCCTCTACAGGTTCTGCACCTTTTCCCGGCATATAGCCAACACCAGAGACGGCAACAACAGGAAACTCCAGCCCTTTGCTGCTGTGCATTGTCATCAATTTGATACTATCTTCACCGAGTTTGAACTGCTTTTTTGCCTTTCGATCCCCAAGCCACTGACAGGGCACTTCCTCACGGGCAAAAATATCATTCAGTTTTTCCCCCATCCATTTACTGCGATAAGTTACACACATTTCAGACCATGGGATCTGTTGCTCATCATGCATACGATGGAAGATACGGGCGATATATCCAGCCTCGCTCTCATAGCTGTCGAACACCTTCACAACCGGTGGGGGGCCATGCCGTCCTGCTGTTTCTGGCTCCACCAGGGGTACATGATCCTCATCCTTCTCACCATGGCTTAAATACCTGCTGGCAAAGCGGTAAGCAAAATTAAGAATCTCATCCGTATTTCGGTAATTCAGCCTGAGAACAGTAGTGCGTCCCCTCGCCTGCACACCAACGCTGGAAAGGCTAAAGTCGAGTTGATTCTTCTTGTTGTAGATGGATTGCGCATCGTCATACAGCAGCAATAGTGAGTTGGTGTCTTCATCCACCATGCTGACCACCAATTTCAGCCACTCTGGTTCAAAATCATGGCCTTCATCGATCATAACTGCACCATACTGCCCTTTTGGTATGGTGCCCTTCTCAGCAGCCGTAATAACGGATTCAACCATCCGGTTAAAATAGCCATCACCCGATCTTGGGCGATCGACGTTATAGGTGCGGTGTTGCTCTCCACACCAATCGTGGAAATGGTAGATATGAACCTTGTCGTTCACACCCCGTTCCAGCATCAGTTCACGGAGTCTTGCTGCCAGGGTAATGTTATAACAGAGCACCAGAATCGGCTTATTCAACAGCCTGGCCAGATAGAGACAACGGTAACCCAGAATCAGGGTCTTTCCCGATCCAGCAACACCATGGATGACCCGATGCCCCTCCCCCAGGCTTCTGGCCAGCAGCTCCTGTTGCATATCCATCACTTTAACGATATCAGGCACCAGACTATCTACACTCTCTTCATCTGGTTCCTCAGAAAAAAGACTGCCATGATCACCCGAGTTAATACGAACCTCAGGAAACAGGTGCCAGCGGATACGGTCTATCTGAGGCAGCGTCAGTGCGTTGGGGAACTGCACATTAAACATGTTCCACAATCGTTCCTGAAAAACCTCAGGATCAACACGCTCAGCCATCTCGTCTTTACACAGGGTTTGATGCTCAGGAAGAACATCACCTAAATCTGTTGAGTCAAATTGCTTACGGGTAATATTACTCAACACCACCCCATATCCGTAGGGTAAGACCAAGCGCCCCTTGTATTGCCCAGACTGATTGACTAACTGAGGGTCCTTTTCAAGCCGATTGATCAACTGGTAGGTGCACTGGCGTACCTGTTCCATCGGATTACTGACAGTCTTGAGACCCTGAGGAGTAATAATCGTCGTGGAGACCTTATCGATTTTCTGGATAGTCTCCAGCTTCCAATCTTTCACTTCCAGCAATAATAGGCCGCGCAAAGGATGAAGAATGATAAAATCGGAGTAACGCTGTCGCTTCCCTACTGGTAACTCATACCAGCAGAGATAATCATCTTCCAGGTGTGTCCCGATTCGCCAGGCAAAACGTTTTTCACCAGCCTGCATACGGCGGACACAACTGCTGAGTGAGGGGATTAGGTTAGCCAATTTAAACTTCCTTTCTTGATGCTCTTTCCCACTTAATACACCTTTTCTAAACGTTCCATCAAAGAACCCAAAACCTCTGCTGTTATTTCAATTCCAAAGCGGGATGCAACAATGCTTTGGGTTTCAATCACTGACTCTATATATTTGGTCTGCTCCTCGAAGGAGAAACGCGACCAATTGCAATTATTTTTCTTAGCATTGTGTGCTTTCAGAATCAGCTGCAAATTGTCAGGATGATGAGTACCAGGTTGCTCTTTGTTTAAGAGAGCATTGGCATGGTCAACCTCAAACTCCAAACCAAAATACTGTTTCAGTTGTTTTGAAATCGTTTCAAACTCATCCAGACGATACTTTTCTGTATTTCCCATAGTCTGCAGGGCAAGCTTGATTATGTCATTACGTTTTAGTGGTGCTACATCCTCATCAATTTCATTTGTAATATTGGTTTCATGCTCTTCACTGGAAACGTATCTTACTGTTCGTGGCTTTTCGCTAGTATCAATCTCGATATGATCAAGATAAGCACCACGTGCAATAGCAGAACTGATTCTGGCGGCTATTTCACGCAAACCCGTAGTATCATTGACTTGATTCTTAGCCTCTTCATTGGCTTTTTCTAAAAGATCTGGGTAAACCTCTCCTACCTTTTCTGCCCACACGGATACCGGGACTAGCTCATCAACCTGTTTCAATGCTTCTAAATACTGCTCTGTTATACTCATTATCGTATTCCTGTCCTTTAGTGTAATCGGCTCAAGCCGACCAACTCTGACTCAACGCCTCAGCCTGCCTCAAACAAAGATCGATAGCCTCATCCGCCCCATCTGGTGGATACTTCCACTTACGCAACGCCCGTCGCACCAGATTACGCAACTTAGCCCGCACACTATCACGTACCTGCCAATCCACCGTTGTTGATTTGCGCAGTTGGTTGGTCACATGCTTTGCCAAGTCTCTAAGGTTGCTGTCGCCAAGCTCTCTCACAGCTGATTCGTTCTGCACCAGGGCACGGTAAAAGGCGATCTCATCAGAATTTAAGCCCGAGTTGGCCGCCATCTCTGCATCGGCCTGCATCTCTTTGGCCAGGTTGATGAGTTCTTCGATGACCTGGGCGGTTTCTATGGCGCGGTTATGATATTTACGCAGGGTCTCCATGATGCGGTCTGAATACTTCTTTTCTGATACCACATCGGTTTTCATGCGCGCCTTCACTTCATCACGCAGGAGTTTTTCCAGCAGCTCTACCGCTAAGTTTTTCTGTGGGAGGTTCTTAACATCCTCCATGAACTCAGGAGAGAGCAAGCCGATATTCGGTTTATCAAGCCCCACCAGATCAAACACATCAGATACACCACCAGCCACAATGGCATTATCAATGATCTGCTTCAGGGCCGAGCTCTTCTCTTCATCGGTGCGACGTTTATCAATGCTGGTGAACTTTGTAATGGCACTCTTCACTGCTGAAAGAAACGCGATCTCTTTCTTGAGCGGCTCAGCCTCATCCATTGTGCCGCACAGGGTGTAGGCCTTGCTGATGGCGGCCATAACATCCAGGAAGCGCTTCTTACCCTCTTCCAGGCCCAGAATATGGTTCATGGCTCCTGGTAGGAGTTGCAATGCCTTGGTTTCGTATTCGCCGTAGTCAAACCCGCTTAACATGCCCCGTGCAATATCCATCTTCTCAAGCAGTATGGCGTAGGCTTCACGGGTATCCAGGGTCGGCGCACCCTTGCCTTTGGAGTCGATATACGTCTTTAGTGCATGTTTCAGTTCGTTGGCGATACCGATGTAATCAACCACCAAACCACCCGGCTTATCTTTAAACACCCGGTTAACCCGTGCGATGGCTTGCATCAGGTTGTGGCCTTTCATTGGTTTATCGATATACATGGTATGGCAATTGGGCGCATCAAAACCGGTTAGCCACATATCCCGTACAATCACCAATTGCAGCGGATCATTCACATCCTTAAAGCGCTTTTCGAAGAGTTTTTTGGTCTCTTTGTTGTAAATGTGGGGTTGCAGCTTCGCCTTGTCGGATGCAGAGCCGGTCATCACGATCTTGATCGCCCCTTTACTGGCATCGGTCTCATGCCACTCGGGTTTGATAGCGACGATGGCATTGTAGGTGTCTACGCAGATCTCGCGGCTCCTACAGACAATCATGCCTTTACCGGGCATGGTGGCAATGCGATTCTCAAAATGTGCAACTAAATCCTCGGCAACCTCAGCAATACGTGGCTCACTCCCCACCAGTTTCTCTAGGGCGGCCCAGTGGGATTTGGTCTTTTCGCGGGTGGCGATATCTTCTTCATCTTCAATGACCTCTTCCACCTCGTCATTGAGCGCTTCTATCTCTGCCTGTTTGATATCCAGCTTGGCCAAACGGGACTCGTAATAGATGGGTACAGTCGCCCCATCATCCACCGCATCTTGGATATCGTAGATAGAGACGTAATCACCGAATACCGCACGGGTATCTTTATCATCTTGTGAAATTGGGGTGCCGGTAAAACCGATGAATGAAGCATTCGGCAAGGCATCACGCAGGTGTTTGGAGTAGCCAAAGGTGTACTTGCCGGTTTTAATATTGAATTTGGCTTTATCACCATAGTGGCTACGGTGCGCCTCATCACTCACCACTACAATATTGCGGCGTTTGCTGAGGATGGGGTGGCTACTCTCTTCCCCCAGCAGTGCGAACTTTTGTACCGTGGTGAAAATGATACCCCCGGATTGGCGGGAAGCGAGAATATCCCGCAGCTCATCCCGGTCACCGGCAATCTTCTTGATGAGAGCGCCTGCGGCTGGGTTATCAGAAGAGCCGCCATCATTTTCAAACAGCACAAAGTGGCGGATGTAATCCAGGAACAGCTCTGGCTTGAAAAAACCCTTAACCAAGGTTTCCAAGAAATACTCGAAGAGCGGTTTATCATCCTCATTGTTCACCGTTCGCCAAGGCATAAAACGCTCTTTATTTGCCGTCAGCGACCCCACCCGAGCATTTAAACCATCACTCACCACCAAGGCCTCGTTGAAGATAAACAGATCGGGGATCTCTTCTTTATAGATCTGCAGCTGTTGATAGGCCGACCAAATATCGGCACTGCTATCAGCTGGGTTCTTTAACTCCAGCACGGCCAATGGCAAGCCGTTGATAAACATAATCACATCCGGACGGCGATTGCCTTTACTGCCGGTAATGGTGTATTGGTTGACCACCAGGAACTGGTTATTCCAGACCATTGAAAAATCGACCAACTGCACATAATCGGTTTTATCCTGATCGCCCTGTTTATACTCAACTTTCACCCCTTCCAGTAACAGCTGATGAAAGGCTTTGTTGTTTTTGATCAGGCTGGGGGTTTCAGATTTTGAGATGAGTTGAGCGACTTGTTCCAGAGTAGCCAGTGGAATGTGTGGGTTAATCACCTCCAAACGGCTTAGCAGGCGATCGTGGAGGATGATTTGGCGGTAATCGCTACGCTCGGGGTTATCGCCATCGGGGGCAATGTCGTAGCCGCAGGTGTAGTCGTAACCTATGGATTGAAACCATTCGAGGCAGAGTTGTTCTAGTTGGTCTTCCGTAATCAATTTTCTTCCTCACTAATGGCATCAAGCAATTCAAGCTTTGTTTCTTCTGAATACTCATCATCTATGACTAGTGAGGTAATGAGCTTTAGCAGCAACTCCTTATCTATTTTGTTTTTAGCCAACCAAACAACGATATTTTCCATCTCGATAACAAATTTTTGAACACAATAATCGTAGCCGTTGAGTTCGAGAAAGTATGCACCCAATGAAAGGCTAGACCTCTTATTTCCATCGTTAAAGGCATGGAACTTGTTTATTGAAAAAACCAAATGATTGAGCTTTTCTTCGAATGTAGGGTAATACATATCATTCTGGATATGATCTAGAACACTTTCCAATAATCCGAGGTCTCTCTCACCTGGCAATCCACCAGAATTCTCAATAATCCAATCATGAACTTCCACTGCATGCTTTATGTCAAAATAGAGAATCTGATCATCCATATCAACGATCCTTCAAACGCTTCAACACTTCCAGCGTTTTTGGATCAGAGAGCTGTTCTTCCAGTGATTTGGTTTTTTCACCCAAAAATTTATCAAAGTCTCCTTCGGGTACCGTTTGAATGTAATGCTCCAACTTATCATGTAACGCATCACGGAATCCTAAGTCACGACTGGCCATACGTACGCGAGCATCTTCAATCGATGGTTTTAAAAATGGGTTGGTTTCAGCATCGGCAATCATTCCATCCAATTCAGAAGCTTTTAGCTTGCGACCCAACTTTTGCGAAGCTCCGCACATCTGCTGTGCTAACCCGTGCTCAAAGCTCGCAATCGCTTTTAGAACTTCTGCGTACATGGTATCTCGGGTTTTATCTCTATTTGCCAGCTTAAGCACCTTCTTGTATTCCATGGCATTCTCACAGAACACAGCGTTATAGATCTTATCGGTATAGATGGCATATTTATGATTACCCATTTCAAGACAATCACGCAGTGCATCGGTAAATTGCTTGCGATAGCCGTCTTCCATATAAGCAGCAGGAAGATAATCCTGATCTCTTTGATTGATATACTTTGTATGCCCACCGGCCTTTTCAGCGACCACATCGATAACAATATCCAACATACGGCTGCGTATGGCCTTGGCTCGGCTACTTTCGGTAACCAGCATGGCAATATTCAGAACAGCCCTAAAGGAAAACACACCCAGGGAAGGGGCTTTTGGGTCAATTATGTCGACGACATTGGTGTCGTCTAGATAGGCTAACTTTATGTTTTTAAGTGTTTTTCCCTTCAACACCCGATAGCCATTGGATTTTAATTCCTGAGCATGACTACTTAAATATCGGTCGATTGTGCGCTCATCAATTGCCAACAGTTCAGCGGCCTGCGACTTGGTGAAAATTGTTTCACCATCAAAACTAAGGCCACCTAAAGCCAGATGTATTTCCAGTTGGCCTAACGCATAAGAGTTATTTAAAACATTTTGTCGCGCCACAGGTGATGTGGTTAAGTCTTTGTTCATGTGACATCCTCCATGTTCGCTGTCTCCAGTTTAGGTTGCGCATCTTTGATGGGGAGTTCGCCGGAGAGGAGTTTAGGTAAAAGTGATTCACGCAGCGAAGATAATGCCTCTTGCTGATGATAATTCGATAAAACACTTTCCATCATTGGCTTAACCATAGATGAGAATCCTTCAAGCGCACCATTACTTGGCTTGAGTATTTCTACCTTAGAAAAATTACCTGTATTTAAATTCAAAGTCGCACTCCCCCCACTCGCCAAATCATGGAGGTGGCTATAAAGCCCTAACATTGAAAAATACAAATAAGAAGTGAGTACTCTTTGGTCGGAACAATGCTATTAATTTGCTGATTGGTGAAGCTATCTTCGCTAGTTATCAAGACCTGACCGACAGTAGCTATACAACTAACACAAATGCTTCCCTTAGGTAGCCTTTTTTTCTTTAGAGTTTCTGCACCATCAACGGTAAGGCTATCTGCAGTTTCTACAACATACATATTTTCATGCATATCAGGTATTTTGATAAATGGGATACCACCCCCATAAAATGCTTCTTTCTTCTTTGATGGTGTTTTACCACAAACGATACCCCCCCATGAAGTTAAAGGTTCAACATTCCACCCCTCCGGTATTTCACCCAACTCAGATTCTACTAAAGCATCGGAAAATAAGGCAGCGGTGGTTTTGAGTTGCTGCTGTTGCTCTGGACTAAGTTGCACCAGTTCTTCTAACGATTTCCCACTGATGGCGGCCATGGCGGCGCGTTCGGGGTCTTGGCCGTTTTGTTTGGCGGCTATTTTGGCGCGTGTGGGTTCGAAACCTACAAACCAGCTTTTAAAGATAGCTTGGGCGATCTGTTCGAGGGTTTGATTTGCTTGGCGGTTGAGTTTAATTTTGTCATCTAAGCTCTTCAGAATCCTAGCTATTATTTTTTGGATTTCTAATGGCGGCAACTCACCTGCTAGCCTCCCGATCATGTCATTGTTTAGACTAGCTCGAGTCGGCATAGTCGAAAACGCCAACATGCCTCTTCGAAAGTTCGGGCTACGCAAATAGTAACCAATAAATTCCGGATGTACTTCATAAGGTGCTTCTTCCTTCGGACGCAACCTCTTAGTAAACCCATTGAATGTAGCATCTGGATAGTCTTTTAAAGCAACACTACTCATCCCCAGCTCGTGCATCGTTTCGCTAGTTCTGGTTAAAAAAACATCTCCTCGCTGAATAGAACCTTTTACACGCTCCTTTTCATTTGACTCGACTAATTGAGATAATTCATCAGGAATAAAGTAGTTACCAAAAACATCTTTAAAACTAAGAAATGGATATCCGGAACCAAAAGAATCAGCGGGTTTTGACAATCCCGAACTAATTTCATAAACATCGGTTAAGGTAACTTCCGGCCAATCAGACATCGTAACCCAACCCCGCCAAGTTCTTTTTAATCTCCGCTTCCAAACGATCCGACTCTTCAAACTGTGTCTTCAACTGCCCCGTCAATCGCGTCATTTTCTCAGCAAAGGGTTCACCATCATCTTCTTCCGCAGCAGCACCCACATAACGGCCTGGGGTGAGTACATAGTCGTGTTTTTGTAGTTCTTCTAACTTGGCTGATTTACAGAAGCCGGGCACATC
>JBEVXT010000128.1:0-3641 GCA_040505955.1 Sedimenticola sp.
CCGGTTGCGCCCAAGTTCTTTTGCCCGGTAGAGCGCGCAGTCCGCCTCTTCGATCAGTTTTTGGCCCTGGTCGTTGGCATCGGGGTTGAGTGTGCTGACTCCTGCCGAGACGGTGATGTTGAGCGGCTCTCCGCCATTAAGGATGATCGGCTTGCTCTCGATACGGATGCGGATGCGTTCACCAAGGTGCAGTGCCTCGGCGGCGTCTGTTTGCGGTAGCAGCAGGGTGAACTCTTCGCCGCCGAAGCGGGTGGCGACGTCGGAGGCGCGCAGCGACTCCTTGACCCTGATTGCCAGCTCACGCAGCACGGTGTCACCGGCGGTGTGGCCGTAACGGTCATTGACCTTCTTGAAGTGGTCGGCGTCGATAAACAGGCAGCTGAGGGGGTGGTCGTAACGGAGCGCACGGGTCACCTCTTCCTGCAGGCGCCGTTCGAGATAGCGACGGTTGTGCAGGCCGGTGAGGGCGTCGGTGAGGCCGCTGATCACTAGATGTTCGCGGTTGACGCTGTTTTCCAGGCAGATGGCGCCAATCACCGCCAGACGGTGGAGAAAATCGGCGGCGTGATGACGGGTAAAACGGGTGGGGTCGCGGCTGCCGAGGGCGAGGATCCCCACCAGCGTGTCGCGGCGGATCATCGGCATAACAGCAATACTCTGGAGTTCGCAGCCCCGGGGAAAAATGGCGGCGTGCTCGTCGCCGAGGAAAGGGCCGAGCCAGGGTTTTTTCAAGCGTAGGAGATGGGAATTCAACTCCTCCAGTTGATCCACAAAATGGGTCTCCGTGAGCTCTTCCGGAGTGATCCCTGAGTGGATCAGCAGATGGCGCAGTTCATGGTTGGGGTCGTGCAGGGTCAGCTGTATGGAGGGCAATCCAAAGGAGTTTTTCATCTCTCCCGTCAGGCAGTTGAGCAGTTGTGGCAACCCTTCAGAAGCAAGCAGTGTCAGCTCCCGTTCATGAAAGCGACTGAGAATGGCTTCGTTATGAGCGGCCTCGTCGGCCTGACTCTTCAGTTGCTGATGCAATAGGCGGTTTTCCGCTGCAAGATCATTGGCTGAAAAAAAGGTGGAGGCATTGCGCATGGGGCCGGATTATCTCCCTGATAATTAATAGAGAAGATAGTTCACAGTCGGTGGAAATGGAAATGGAAATGCCAGCTAGCGCACCTGTTTCCCGCGCCACTTCAGATAGCTCGGTTCTGTTCGGTAGTCGCCACTGGCGATGTAACTCAGTACCTGGTGCAGACGGAAGAACTGCACCACGGAGTCGAGGCGCATGATCTCCCTTCCTGATTCATCGAAGAAGAGGATTGATGGGGTGTAGAAGAGCCCCAGTTCCCGCGCCCACGCTTTTGCCGTGGTGTGCTGCCCGCCCGGGGTCAGTACCGGGGTGTCGGCATGGATATCGAGCTGCGCATTTTCGAATTTTTCCAGCAGGTGGGTGATCTCAGAGTTTTGCAGTGGTTGGGCGTGGAGTACGTCGCAGGCGTGGCACTCACCCTGTTCGAAGAAGACCGCCAGGGGTGCATCCGCCGCCATGCGGCTGCGATCGAGGGCGTAGGGGGGTGGTGTGAAGAAAGGCTCCTCGTTCAACTCCCCCGGCTCGAAGGCCAGGCTCCCCTCCGCCCGCTGCAGATAGTCGGCAAAGGATTCATTGCGGTAGTGGTCGTCGGCCACGTACTCCAGTGCGGCAAGAAATTTGTAGGGCGGATAGTAGCCGGTCAGGCGCAGGGCCGCCTTGCCCTCTTCGCTGTAGAAGATCAGTGAGGGGGTGAGCTGGGTCTCCTGATCAAGGGCGTAATTGCGTTCACTGAGGGTGTTGCCGTCAAAGCCGGTGACATCCATTGCACCGCGGGTATCGATGGCAATCAGATCAAAGTGCCTGCGGGTGTAGGTGACGATCTCCTCCTCACCGAAGTTAACCTCCATCAGCTTTTGGCAGTAAGGGCAGTGGCGCTGACCAAAATAGACGATGATCCCCTTTTTACCCGCTGCCAGCGCCTCCTCCAGGTCGTCGGAGAGGTCAAGAAAACTCTCCGTGAACCACTCCGGATGCTCTGTTGGCGTGCTCATCGGGGCGTCATCAAAATCGAATGCTTCGTCAGGCTCCCTTTCCGCCGCCAGGGCGACGGTGGTCAGCAGAAGCCACAGGAGAAGCATTCCGGGGACTGTTTTGTACAGGCGTTCTGTTTTCACTTCTGCAGGTGACGACGTATCAGGAAGAGGGCGGCGATAGAGCGTGCCTCGGTAAAGTCGGGTGCATCAAGCAGGGTGTCGATCTGAGAAAGTCGCCAGGGCACCACCTCAATCGCTTCCGGCTCGTCACCTGCCAGTCGTTGTGGGTGGAGATCACGTGCCAGTACGATGTGGGTCTGGTGGAACAGGTAGCCCGGTGCCACGGTGACTGAAGAGATCAGTTCCAGGTTGCCAGCGGCGTAGCCGACCTCTTCCTGGATCTCCCGGTTGGCGGCCGCCAGTGTCTCCTCACCGCTCTCGATGCGCCCTTTGGGAAAGGCCAGTTCATAGCGATCCATGCCCGCCGCGTACTCTCTGATCAACAGCAGGGTGTCGCTGTCGAGCAGCGGGACGATCAGTACCGCCCCCTGGGGGCTGCCGACGATGCGCTGATAGTTCCGCTCCTCTCCGTTGCTGAACTCCAGCGCCATCCCCTCCACTTTGAAGATACCGGTGTTGGAGATCAGTCGGCGTTGATGGGTCGTCGGTTTTTTCGGCATAGTATTGGCTTCACTGTGACTTACAGGGTAACTTTAACCTATGAGCATCATCAACTGGAATAAAATCGATACCCTCTTTCTCGATATGGACGGCACGCTGCTGGATCTCCACTTTGATAACTATTTCTGGCTGGAGCATGTGCCGAAACGCTATGCCGAAGCTAACGGTATCCCCCTGGAGGCGGCGAAGGAGAAGCTGCATGGCGGCTACCGGGATATCCTCGGTACTCTCGATTGGTACTGTATCGACCACTGGAGCCGTGAGTTGGGGCTGGATATCGCCCTGCTGAAGGAGGAGGTGGAACACCTGATCGCCGTTCATCCCCACGTAGTCGATTTTCTGCAGGCGTTGGGGGCGTTGGGGAAGCGTATTGTGCTGGTGACCAACGCCCACCAGAAGTCGCTGGCTCTGAAACTCGACCGCACACAGCTGGGTGGTTACTTTGACGCTGTCATCTGCTCCCACGATCTTGGTCTGCCGAAGGAGGATCGGGCGTTCTGGATCAGGTTGCAGCAGGTGGAGCCATTTGACCCGGCGAAAACACTGTTTGTAGACGACAGCCTATCAGTGCTTGAGTCGGCAAAAGAGTACGGTATTCGCTGGTTACTGGCTGTGCTTAAGCCCGACACCAAGGGGCCGCTACGGCAGGCGGGAGGGTTTGACTCGATCCGTGATTTCTCTGAGATACTCCCGGGATTGTGAGGAAGGTTATCAGTTTGCTGAGGAAGGTTATCAGTTTGCAGTTGTCAGTTGGCAGGAAAAGCGGGTGGGTGCTGGCTTGGCAGAGGAGTGCTTTTCTTGAGGAAAGTTATCAGATTGCAGTTGTCAGTTGGCAGGAAAGGCGGGCTGGATGCAGCCTGACAGTGTGAGAGTTTTGCCAACTGCCAACTGCCAACTGCCAACTG
>JBEVXT010000129.1:0-2188 GCA_040505955.1 Sedimenticola sp.
TTATCAGGCGCCGGTATAAGGCAGATCATTACTCTGGGAGAGAGCAAAGAGCTGCTTCCTCTGCTTGAGGAGCGGGAAGTGGCGGCTATAGTGCTCGACCTTTTTATGCCCTACCTGTCAGGAATTGAACTGCTGCCGAAGATCGTAAAAGACCATCCTGAGATTCCGGTAATTGTCATGACCGCCGCCCAGGATGTTGAGACTGCCGTATCAAGCATGAAAGGTGGTGCATTCGACTATCTGGTTAAGCCTGTGGAGGAGAGCCGACTGGTATCCAGTGTCAAACGCGCACTGGAGGTGCGATCTCTGCGCCGACATGTCGGTGTACTCAAAGACTATCTGCTATCCAACAAGCTTGATAATGCACAGACCTTCTCCTCATTCGATACCATCAGTAAGAAGATGCACTCGGTATTCCAATATGCTGAAGCTATCGCAAACTCAAATGAGCCTGTTTTAATCACCGGTGAAACTGGTGTTGGGAAAGAGTTGTTGGCAAATACGATTCACCAGCTTAGTGGTCGCAAGGGGGATCTCATGCCGGTTAATGTTGCCGGTCTGGACGATACACTGTTTTCCGATACCCTTTTTGGACACAAGAAGGGCGCATTTACTGGCGCGACAGATAAACGTAAAGGACTTGTTTCGCAAGCGGAAGGTGGCACTCTTTTTCTCGATGAAATAGGCGACCTATCCCATGCCTCCCAGATTAAGTTGCTGCGATTACTGCAGGAAAAGAGGTATAACCAGCTCGGATCTGATATTGCAAAAAACAGTGATGTACGCATCATCTGTGCAACCAATCGGGATCTGCATCAACGAATGGCGGGTGATCACTTTCGATCTGATCTCTACTTTCGGCTTTCTGTACACCAGATCGAACTTCCGCCTTTGCGGGACAGAATGGAGGATATTCCAATCTTGGTTAATGGGTTTATTGCAACGGCAGCTCAATCCATGGGTAAGGATATTCCTGCTGTTCCAGTAGAGCTATACGACCTACTCGGCATATATCGGTTTGCAGGTAATATCCGGGAACTTCGTGCGCTGGTCTATGATGCTGTTGCCGCCCACCGTTCAGGGCCTGTGTTATCTCTTGAGCGATTTAGAAAGGCCGTAGAAAAACAGCAACAGATTCAGCAGACCAAGCAATCCATACCGGACAAGGCACAAGACGACAGGTTGGTTCTGATTCCCGGACAATTTCCTACCCTGACCCAGACGGAGACTTGCCTGGTTCGTGAAGCGATGCGACGGGCCAATGGAAATCAGGGCGTGGCAGCCATGCTGCTCGGAATATCCCGGCCTGCGCTGAATCGCAGGCTTGCGCGGTCTACGAAAAAAACCGGAGAATAGCCCAAGTCCTCTGGCCTGGGGAACCTTTGAAGTAACTATTCAGCTCACACCTAAAATCCGCGTTTTCTGAGTTACAAAATGATCATTTGCACACACAAACTCACTTTTTGTGCCTTTTTATCCTTAAACACCGGCTCTGTACCAAAATTCTGAAAACCACAGTTATGGTGGAACAGAGGTGTTGTAGGAGCGAACTTGTTCGCGATGGACTACGAAACGTGCTCTTCGCGAACAAGTTCGCTCCTACACCTGAGTTCCAGACTACCGTGCTGAATTGTTACCCTTTGAGTAAGTCTGACCAAGTTGAATTGTGCGCTTATATTGCCTTTACACGATTGCAACTATTCAGCACGATACTGAACACTGTACTTATCATCAGGCGGTTACTGCTGGGTGGGGGGTGTAATCAAATGATAGTGAAGCTCTCTTCAAAACCGGGTACTTCTGAGTAAATAATCTTGGGCGAGCTATATTATTACACCCCCTTCCCATGCTCTATAGATAAGTGACAAGCAATTTAACTATCTGATTATTCTACTGTTAGCAGGTATTTTAGACTTGATCTACCCATTGGCGTAATTGTTGCTCATGGTATAGCATCTTTCAATTATCGAGGTGCGGGCAATGTCAAATACAGCCAGTAATGTTAAGCAATCATCGGATCATTTGGAACGCGGTCGTAAGCGCCAAGAAAAAAAGTGGGCACCCCATCTTCTAAAGCTGTTAGCAGTGACTCTTGTTTTTCTCATCTTGGCGATAGTCTCGGTTTCCGATGGTTCACTTTTCTCATCCCCGCAGGAAAGCGAAACTCTCAATCACTCAAGTGAGTAGT
>JBEVXT010000130.1:0-5209 GCA_040505955.1 Sedimenticola sp.
TGATTATTTTTAAACTCAAAAACGGCGGATTTTAGGGGTGAGCTGAATAGTTACGTAGCGGGCACGCTATCTCTGGAGCTTAAATCAGCCCTAACCATCCCGCTGACAAAGATCCTGTTCCACCGCAATGACCGCCGCCTCCACCCGTGAGTGGACATCCAATTTGCGCAGGATCGCCTTCACATGGAGCTTTACCGTGCCGTCGGATATACCCAGGTTTCTCGCTATCACCTTGTTGCTCTGCCCATCCGCCAGCAGACAGAGAATTTCCCGCTCACGAGGCGTCAGGTTGGAAAAAGCGTTCTGCACCGCAGACTCCTCGCTGCCGCCTTGTACCGCCTTGGCCAGTACGTTGGTCAACTCATTGGCGACGATGGTGGCACCGTTGACGATGTTCCCCAGTGCTTCGATCAGATCGTCGGGCTCCATATCCTTCAGCAGATAACCCTGGGCCCCCTCCTGCAAGGAGTTGATCACATCCGACTGCTCACGGCTGGTAGTGAGGATAACGATCGGCATCACCAGGTTCATTGAGCGCAGCTCCTTGAGCACCTCGATACCGTTCATATCCGGCATTCGCATATCCAGCAGCACCACATCCGGGTTCTCCGCCGCCGCCATGGCAATCCCCGCCCGGCAATCCCCCAAAGCGCCGATGACATTGATGCCACGGCGCTGCAGCAACTCCTGCAGCCCAATCCGAAAGAGTGCGTGATCATCTATCAGCAGTACGCGCATTATCCTTTATCCTTGGGAGACAACTCCCCCACGCTGTAGGTCAACTCCACCCGGGTACCCTCCCCCGGCTCGCTCTCGATCTTGATGTTGGCTCCCAGTCGATGGGCGCGTTCCTCCATGATCGACAGCCCGATATGCTCTCCGGGGTGCCCGCGGGGCTTGATATCATCAAAACCGACGCCGTCATCCTCCACCAGCAGCATGTATCCGTCATCCTGTTTGCTGTTCAGCAGCACCCGCACATTATGCGCCTCGGCATGCTTGCGGATATTGGCCAGGCACTCCTGAACTATACGCAACAGTTGCATCTCTTTGCTTGCATCGAGGTTCACCGGACGATAGCTGCGCTGGAAAAATGTTGAGATGCCGGTCTCCTGGCGGAAACGTTCTGTCATCTTCTCCAGCGCCGGTTCCAGTCCTCGCTGATCCACCGGCGCACGGAAGCTGTAGAGCAACTCACGCAGCTCAGTATGAGCCTCATCCAGGCCGTTACGAATTCGCTCCAGCTCATCCCGGGCGTGGCGATAAGGCTTTTGCAGCTCCAGGGTCTCATCCAGCATGCGCACCTGGAAACGCAGACTGGCCAGTGTCTGGGCAAGTGAGTCATGGAGTTCATGGGCCAGGGTAGTGCGCTCGCGGATGATCGACAACCAGCGCGCCTCTTCATCCGAACGCTGCTTGGCGATGGCAAAGCCAAGATGGTTGCCGATGGTCGGCAGCAGATCGAGCAGATCCTCCCGCCCCTTCAGTGCAGGCCGTTTGACATAGATGCGGTAGAGGCCGAGTCGGTCACCATGATGCTCCAGGGGAATCTCCACCTGTTCCATCTCATCTACACCATACATCCGCCGTCCGTTGCGGATGGAGCACTCCTTGGCATCGTGTTCGCACAGAACATCACCGTTGGAGAGCGCTTTGCCGCACTGACAGAGGGTAATCGGAAACTGAAATCCTTCGGTGAGCAGCTGACCATCAGCCCCCAGACCACCGACCAACCGCATACGGCCCTCTTCACCGGTCAACTGCACTGTCGCTGCCACACCACGTACCATATCCTTGAGCACCCGCAGATAACCCAGCAGCAGTTCGTCGGTATCATCAAACTGATTGATACTGGCGGCAACGTCGTAGAGGATTTTGAGGGAGGCGGTCTGCTGGGAGAGACGCCGTGTCTGCCAGGCCACCCGGTTATCCATATCATCATAGATATCGATCAACTCACCACTGAGGCTGTCGAGATCACGGGCTACCGGCCCGAGGACTCCGACATGATCAAGGGGCAGGGTTGACCAGGGTTCGCCTTCGCTGACATCGGACACCGACTGCTCCAGCTCGGCCAGGGGTTTCAGCAATTGGTTGTGCAGGCGTCCGACACCAACCAACAGTGTAATAAGCGAGATGACACCGGTCAGCAGCAACAGAATGGCGAAATCGCTCCCACCGGCTATACCACCGACCAGCAGCATAACAAGCACGAGATTAAACACCAGGGCCAGCCCCAATAACCCCAGAGGCCCCAGCAGGTGCCCCGCCAGAGCCAGGCGGAGAACCGATGAACGTCCCGCCAATGAAGCGACGACACCGCTCTCCGGCTTCACCTTATCGTCTGTTTTGACATCATCAATCATGGTTCACACCGCAACCACCGGATCGGCTTCAAAAGACGGTCGATGGTAACACGTCAGGGAGCGCTTATGGTTCATCAGGCAACTCTCTTGAACAGGTGGAAGCCACTACGTAACTATTCAGCTGGTGCTTGGGGTCGGAGTCGATTGCGGCAACAGTTGGTGCATTTTCCCACGATCTCAGCGCAATCGACTCCGACCCCTGGTGAAAATACTCTATTAACGGAGGCTGCTGAATAGTTACGCCACTACTGTGTTAACCGCCTGCAAACGGCGCTGTGCCAGTGCTTCACCCAACGCCGCCCCCTGATACCCTTCGGCCAGGAGCTCTGCCGCGGTCACAGCAGTGGCGGCTTTGAGGGCCTGCTCAATCCGTTGTCGCTGCCACTCCGCCTCTTCCGGATAGAGCGCCTGACAGACATCAATACCACGCATGAAACGTTGCGGCTGCTGCAGCCCCCCACCCTGTTGCAGAAGCGTCATATAACCGGCGGCATCGGACGGTGACAGCCCTCGATAGGTGGCTGCAAGAGTCAGCGTCAGGGCCAGCAGATCACGGTACTCCCGCTCTGCCCGCAACCCCTGGAGCAGCGGTGTTTTCAGCCCCTTCTCCACGACGGCATGATAGAAGACCGCAGCAAACCGGAGAGGGGCATCACCGTCAACGGCAACCCGTTTGAGTGCGGCAATCGGCGCTGAATCCTCCTCTTTGGGGTGCCCTGCCGGCACATCCATTGCCTGCGCCAACTCCGGCATGATCTGCTGCAGAGCACCGCAGCGGTGCAGCACTTCAAAGAAGCGCCAGGGTTGCGGTTCACCCAGGGCGCGCACCATCTCCTGCCAGACACGCTCCGGCTTGAGGGCGGTGATATCGTCTGAAGCCGCCATCTGCTTCATCAGCCGGTGAGTGGCGTGAGTCACCCGAAAGCCCCAGCGTCCCAGTTTGACGGCGAAGCGGGCGATGCGCAGCAGCCGCACCGGATCTTCCACAAACGCGGGGGAGACGTGGCGCAGCAGGCCATTATCCAGATCCGTCCTGCCGTCGAAGGGGTCGATGATATTACCCTGCTGATCCTCCGCCATGGCGTTGATGGTGAGGTCACGGCGCAGCAGATCCTGCTCAAGAGTCACCTGTGGGCCGCACTCCACTTCAAATCCCTTGTAGCCGGGGCCGCTTTTGGTCTCACTGCGGGCAAGGGCATACTCCTCTCCTGTTTGCGGGTGAAGAAAAACCGGGAATGCAGCATCGACCTGACGATAGCCTAGATCCAGCATCTCACCGGGGGTGGCGCCCACCACCACCCAGTCGCGGTCCTTTACCGGCAGATCAAGCAGTCGATCACGCAGGGCGCCGCCCACCAGATAGATTCTCACTCCTCGCTCTCCTCCTGTAGCGGCAGTTCCCGCTCCTCCTGCTGCAGCCGCCACATCTCTTGATAGAGGCCCTTGGCGGCCAGTAACTGCCGGTGCGTTCCCTGCTCAACAATACGCCCCCGCTCCATCACCAGGATGCGGTCGGCATCGACCACGGTGGAGAGACGGTGGGCGATCACCAGGGTAGTGTAGTGGCGCGCCACCTGCCCCAGGGTCTCCTGAATCGACTGTTCGGTCTTGCTGTCGAGAGAGGAAGTGGCCTCATCAAAGAGCAGAATACGGGGCTGCTTGAGCATAGCGCGGGCGATGGCGACGCGCTGCTTCTCACCACCGGAGAGTTTCAGGCCGCGCTCACCGACTACCGTCTCATAACCCTGGGGTAGAGAGTCGATAAACTCACGGATGCAGGCCATCTGCGCTACCTCCTCAATCTCTTCACGACTCGCATCAGGGCGACCATAGGCAAGATTGTAGTAGAGGGTATCGTTAAACAGCACCGTATCCTGGGGCACGATACTGATCGCCTCGCGCAGGCTCTCCTGAGTCACCTCCCGTACATCCTGCCCATCCACCAGTACACGCCCACCAGTAACATCGTAGAAGCGGAACAGTAGCCGCGACAGGGTCGATTTACCGGCGCCGCTGTGCCCTACCACGGCAACCTTTTCGCCGGGGCGCACGGTAAAATCCACCCCCTGCAGAATCTCACGATCAGGCTGATAGGAAAATGTCACCTGTTCAAAACAGATCTCACCACCTTCCAGTCTCAGGGTCGGAGCCCCGGGCCGATCAGTGATCTCCGGCTCCGTCTCCAGCAGTTTGAAGATCAGGTCCATATCCGCCAGTGAGTATTTAATCTGGCGATAGACCATGCCGAGAAAGTTGAGCGGGATAAAAAGCTGCAGCATAAAGGCGTTAACCAGCACCAGATCACCAATACTCATGGTACCGCCCACCACCCCGTCGGCGGCAAAGAACATGATCGCCGTGACCCCCAGGCCGATAATCACCCCCTGACCAAAGTTGAGCAGCGACATAGAGGTCTGACTCATCACCGCCGCACCCTCCCACTCCCCCAGGGTGCCGTCGAACTTCTCCAACTCCAGGCGCTCATTGCCGAAGTACTTCACCGTCTCGTAGTTGATCAGGCTATCCACGGACTGGCCGTTGGAGGCCGACTCCAGTCGATTCATGGTGTGGCGGTAGTCCATGCGCCACTCAGTCACCATCAGGGTGAATACGATATAGACAGCAACCGTACCGAAGGTGACCAGGGTAAAAACCAGCGCATACTGGGAGAGCAGCACCAGCGCCACCATGGAGAACTCCACCAGCATGGGGATGATGCTGAACACCATGTAGTTGAGGATGGAGCTGACACTGCGGGTGCCCCGCTCCAGATCGCGACTGATGGCACCGGTCTTGCGCTCCAGATGAAAACGCAGGGAGAGGTTGTGGAGGTGAGTCAGCAC
>JBEVXT010000131.1:0-10450 GCA_040505955.1 Sedimenticola sp.
ACCTTGCGCTTCTTTTTTTCGCTCATTTTCTTCTCATTTCCTATGACAGCGTGCATCTTAAACTGCTGTCTTGAATTCTGGGTCCACTATAGAGTGCTGCTCAAGTAGAGCTTGGTAGGCTTGCGTTATTTCAGGGGGATAGGAAACATGGGATAATATTATTTGCTGGTTAACCTGACCATATAGTGTGATATACAGCAATCGACCCTACAGGTTAAAGGGGCTTCTTGTCAAGGAATTATTTTCATTGTATGATATGCGGAAACTGGATAATCACTAGTTAGAACTGAAAATCAACCAGATGTAAGCGTGGCATATTGATGCCGCTTTTCTGCCGAAAGACATAAACTTGATAGGAGATAGTAATGATCATTACAACAAAGATTCCAGACACAATGAAAGGGCGTATTGTCGCGAAATTGCTTGAAGATGGAGCTACTGAAAAGAACGAAGAGCATACTTCAATTGAGGCCTTAGTTGAGATACTGCTGGTAAAATACTTGAGTGGGGAGATAAAAGTAGACCTTCAATCAGAATATAGCGTAGCTAAAGCAGAAATGGATGTGGCATGGGGGAAACATAAATCTATTGGCACCATGGAAGATGAATAATTGATGGAAATTAATAGCCCCAGCTGCTGAGCTGGGGCTTGCTATGGATATATTTATGAGAAAACAATTATCAGCCCCTATTCTTGTTGATTTCAATATCACGAATAGATGCAACCTACATTGCCCTTTTTGTTATGCCAACTCAACAAAAGATGCAGAGGATGAGTTGGATTTTGATACGATCAAGTCCATATTATTTCAGTTAGATGAAATGAATGTGCAAAGGGTTTCCCTTGTTGGGGGAGAGCCTTTTATTCGAGATGATATATTCGATATATTGTCAGTCTGTGACCATTTAGATTTCTCACTGATAATCAATACAAATGCATACTTACTGACAGAAGAGAAGATCAAACGTCTAAAGAAACATAATATTTCTGGCGTAATGATTTCTTTAGATGGCCCCAAAGACGTTCACGATAAACTTCGCGGGAAAGGGGCATATGATAAAGTTGTAGCTAGCATCTCTTATTTCAAAAAGCATAAGATACCACATGCCTCTCTTTTTACATTAACAGCCCAAAATGCAGAATACTTGATAGAAACAATTCTATCTAACGAAAGAAGTGGCATTAACAATACCGGTGTCATGATGGTTTGCCCAACCGGTAGAGCCGGAGAGAAACAATTAGTGCCGTACAAAGAGTGGAGCTCTTTGTTTAATGAAGTAACAGACCTGTTGTTAGCTGGCACCATATCATCGAATATAAAATTCATCCCTCCTAATGAAAGCAAAGTGTTTTGGGAATTATTTTTACCCTTGAAAGATAGTGGCAGGCCAGAGCTTTTAAGTGAAGTATGGGGTATCAGCACAGAGCAAAAAATGGATAGGCGCTCTTTATCTTGTAAGGCTGGAATAGATACAGCTGCTATTGATTGCCTTGGTAACGTCTACGGGTGTGATCTAATGATAAGTTATCCAGAATTAAGAGCTGGAAATCTAAAAGAAAACACATTTCGGGAAATATGGGATGGGTCTTCTTTCCTTAATTCTTTAAGAAGAATCGACATCAACAATTTAGAAGGAGCTTGTTCATCTTGTAATAATGACTGGTGTGGTGGTGGATGTAGAGTCGCAGCGTTTGCTTTATCTAATGGTAATATTGAAGCCTCAGACCGAAGCTGCCCTATAGTGAGGGGAGAAGCATGATTACTATTGGAGATAAGTTTACAATACGTGGTGAAAAAGACATCTCTTTCAGAAAAGAAGATGGGTTTTATGTTTCTTTTGACCCCCGAATATTCGAGATAATAAGAATTAATGAGCTTGCTGGGGAAGTGTTGTTCTATATTTCATTGGGCATGGATTATACATCAATTTCTAAAATCATTAAGTTGAAGTATCGTGTTTCAGAAGAGGAATTTGAAAAAGACATGCTAAACTTTTTTGATTCATATCCTAGTAAGATATATATCAAGACGCTGATATCTGATCTAGGTTTTGGAGTTTAAAACAAAAGTTCTAACAATCACATGCACTCGGACATCAAAAAGCGCCGCTCGTTCCTCGCTCTGCTTTTTGCTACCGGTGATGTGAAGCGTTCGAGTGACAAATTACGGATAAATATGCGGAGAAAATTGACGGAGCCGTGAAAATAGTTTATTGAGTGTAGCGAACGTCTGCACGCAGATAACGGAGTTAATCTGGATGCAGACGTTCGCTACACGAGCTGAATTGATCAAAAAAGAGGACACCCACCACTAAAACAATGCCAGCCATCTGTAGAGTAAACAGATAATTTCAGACAGGCATTGCTTGGTTGAATGGTTCTTTGGTCAAAAACGAAGTGAAATGGGAAGTGTGAGAGGCAATTATTGAAATCGGTGCAAGAGGACTCATCCCAGCGGTAAGAGCGGGTGGAGTTGGTGGTTGAAGTAGTGGTGAAAACTAAGTGCTATAGAGCACCCTCGATTCACCCATTCCTTTGAAGAATCGTTGCCCTAGCCGTTTAGCAACTGCTCTTATTTTGCCAACTGGCCCCAGCACAACAGGATGAGGTCTGCCTTTGTGGCCGCGCAGGTGGTTAACAAAGGCGTCAGCTTCCAGCCCCATGCGTTGTAATATAGGTGGTATATCTGATGGAATGGCACCCCGCTTACCCTCTCTGATCGCTCTACCGGCCCAATCGACCAGCTCCAGATAGTCGATGGTGGTGAAGCAGATGGCATTGAGGTGTTTATCATCTCCCTGCTTCACCAGAGGCATCAGCACGGGTCTGCTTTCAGATGGTACGGGGTGATTAAGTGTTTCCCGTATACGCTGCTGGATAGAGGTGTAGTCACTCTCTTCTGGGGTAGCTGCTATATCCGCCCGGATGGGGTTGAGGTCAACATACCCCATGCAGGTGAGAAGGGCGGCTTCATCCAGTAGGGCCTGGCTTTTGAAGCGCCCTTCCCAGAATCTGCCTGTACAGTTATCTTCCTTGTTGGCTCTACGGGCCAGATGCTCGTTCAGGCAACGCATAAACCATGAGATATCACAGAGACGTTCACGCCACTCGGAGAATATCTGGTGGACTGTATCAATCTCAGCCTGTGTGGTAGTCTCACCAAGAGCGTAACGACTGACCAATACGGGTAGAGAGAAGAGCTGTTGCCAGCGCTCCATCAGTTCAGTTTCTGACCAGTTATCAACAGCTTGCCGGTCAATACGCAAAACCAGGTGATAATGGTTCGCCAAAACAGAAAATGCAGCGATATCAATTGCAAACAGAGAGGAGAGTTCTGTCAGGCGATCAACCACCCACTGCTTTCTGTGTTCATAGTTCTTGTTGGTAAGTGAATCTTCGCCACAGAGGAAGGCGCGGCGTACACAGCGGCTTATGCAGTGGTAGTAGGGTGTGCTGTCGAGGCTGATGAGGGCTTTTCTTGGCTTTGGCATGTCGCTCCTTGACGTACATGGGTTCTTTATATGTTCTTGCTACATTAACATGTTATGGGTAGATGTCAAATGATGGGTGTCCTCTCCAGCCACTCCAGCCCTTTCAAATGATGGGTGTCCTCTCCAGCCGTTAATATAGCGCCACTATTTGATTAAGCCAGTTAGCCACATATTTATAGAGCTCGATAAAATGATCTTTCCAGTTTTAAAGGATATAATTGATGGGATATTTCCACTGCTTGCAAGGAATATTAAACCTGCGATGACATCTGTTCTTTTACTGACCGCATTTTTAATTACAGAAAATTCAGCAGAAGCAAATGCATGTATAAATAGTAGTGCTTCAAGATTTACTGTGCAGCAATATGAAAAATATCTTGTTGGCGCAAGGCGATCTTTATCCGCAGTATGGCCCGAGAGGGGGTGCTTAGATTTTGATAAGTCCAACAAAGAGTGTCTTGATATTAAAGGCCCGTTCAATGGAGGTATTGATTTTAATGGGAATGCTTGTGTTCGTCACTCTTCAGACTCAGAGAAGCCTAGTAAATTTGAGTTAGACTTCACGGGTAGATTGGATAGACTAATTCTTCGAGCTTACAATTATAAAAATATTAAAATTAGTGCGCACGATAATAATGATCGCCATGCCAGAGTACTTTACCTTGCTAAGTATAACAACAACTCTGATTGCGTTAATTTAGAAGAAGAACTGAAAGTTAGGGTTCCTTTCGAGTCGATAGAAGCTCGCGTTTGCGGTGGGTCAGAAATTACCCTCATGCCTTCTGGCTGGATGACCCTTTATATTGATAGAAATGGCCAATTAACTGATCTAAATCTCGACTTCAAATTTGCCCAAAAACCAACGCGAGACAATAGATTTATTAAGGAAATATACCTCGATGTCAACGAATTTAATATATGGGGCGGAGAAAAGTTATCGCATGCTCACAATTTAGGGAATACCGGATTTTACAGTGCAGGCGAACCTCAGTGGTCAGATGAACTGTCTGGGCACGCGAATAGCATGTGGGTCAAAGGATTTCCAAATGGGCTAAGTATCGCATTTGGAGCATTTCAGACAGACAGTTTATCAATTATGAATACGAGGCTAGACTATGTTTACAGTCAGTCTGGCGCTAAATCGTTGTATCTAAAAAATGTTAGCATTTCTCGCCTCGCAAGTGGCATGGCTTCAAAGGACACTACAGAGGTATATCTTGATAGGGTCACTTATCCAGAGCCAGACGATAAGAACTTAGTGAATGATGTAGCCCTATGCTCTTTGATAGGATTCTCTGAGAAAATGGAGTTATTTTTCGACGAAAGCTCATTTCCTTCGTTGAATAAATGGATAACTAACAAGGCAGATGAACTTGCATTTTGGCCTTGCGCTGGATCTTCGCAAAATACACCGGTTAAATTGGCGGCAGTTTTGGAAGGCCTTTTGGATCGGGCGAAAAAATCAGAATACAAATATTCTCCAAAGTTTATTAAAAAACTTGGATGCGCCGTAGAGCACGCAAAAAAGCCAAAATATACAAGACGTGAATTCTGGGGAAATTGCGACCCATTTTCAGGAGGCTAGGCATAATGATTGAGTCAATTTACCATCTACTATGGGAACGAGCCTTCAGCTACGGCTTCTCTTTTTCTCCATCGATAGAAGCGGCTGTCGTAATAGTGATACTTCATTCATTTATTATGTTTTTGATTAAAGGTGTTGAGGTCCGTAGGCCACTACTTGTTTTTGGGTTTGTAGGTAAACATGCGATTGATCACGATGATGAAGACGTACGATATTTAAATTCACTGGCTTATGCGGGCTGGGTTCTTTTGTTTGTTATCCAAGTGTTTTTTTACAAGATGCCAATACTAAATGTGAAGTCCAGGCGTGAAAGTTTTCCAATGCTATTAACGGCCTCCTTGTTTATACTTGGTGGATACTTTGTGCTGGGGTGGAGTTGGGTGCTTTGGACATCTATTCTTTAACATCTATATAGAAATATCTGGAATTGCTAAATACTTTGTAAAGACAGAATAAATCTGAATCGAGTATAGTGCTTTTAGAAATATAAGTACTTGTGCTAACCAAAGACTAAAGATACATATACTATGGGGACTAAAGTGTATTTTAGTGATATTGACAATGAAATTGGCTAACAATCCGCTACACAAGGACAAAATTACTCGCTAGCGCTCGCAATTTGCCTGTGAGCGGTGGCGTTCGAAATTAAAAATGGATCATCCAGATGTTACGCGACTGTATAAGTTCATGCCTTGGTCTGATCGTGTCAAGGCATTAATAGAAAATGAGGAAATATGGTTTTCTCGGATGGATGCATTCAATGACCCATTTGAAGGCATATATTCGGTAAATAGGAATATGGAAGCCTTCCAATTTGCGGCTCTGGCTTTCAAACATTACCAAAACAACGATGGAATTGGTTGGTCTGATATATCAAAGTTGTTGTCTGAAAAGGTTGTGAATGAAGATCTTTCAATAAAAGAAGATGCATTAATACAACTGGATTGTGCAGTAGATTCAATGATCGACGAAGTACGAGGGATAGGAATATTGTCATTAAGTGAAGTGGCTGACTCCATACTAATGTGGTCGCACTATGCCGACAACCATAAGGGTATTTGTATCGAATTTGAAAGGGAATTGTTAGAGTTGTCTGGTGACTCAAAACATTGCCGTCCTGTGCAATATTCAACTGATTACCCTCAACCAAGAGTTCGAGACTTACTTGCAGATGAGCACTTGTTGACAACACAGGTGGTATATACAAAAGCAGCAGAGTGGTCGTACGAAAAAGAATGGAGAATATGGGCGGAAAAAGGAAATACATTGCGTAAAACCCCAGGTAAGATTCGTTCTATAATTTTAGGGGCGTCATGGGATGGCGATCTTGATAAGGTGTATGAAATGGCTATGGGTAACAGTATTAAGCTAAAGCTAGCGAAAAAAATTGAAGGACGTTATGAGATTGAAATTACACCTTACATTCGGAAGTAGCCGCATGAATATTTCTAACAATGCCATAAACTCGGACGTCAAAAAGCTGCCCCGGTCGTTCCTCCCTCTGCAACTTTTTGCCTCCGGTTATGGCTGGCGTTATATTTAAAAGGAGTTAACCAAATGAAGAATTTATTAAAGATACTAGTTTTGTCAGTATTTTTCATTTTTGTTACTGGCTGCGCAAGCACAGAGGAAAAGCTTTCAACAGAGAAGCGAAATTCATTTCAATCAGTCGCTATTATTAGCGCAGATAAAATTCCTGATGAAGTATTTTATACTGGCCCAGAGCATGCGTTTGGAGCTGCTCTGGGTGGAGTTGTTGGTGCGTTGGTCGCTCAAGGAGCATCAACAACTGGTGAGAAGATAGAGACCCATATAAAAAATAATAAAATTGATATACAAGGTATATTCCATAAGGAATTCACTACAATATTTAGAGGTAGTGATAATTTAGCAGATAAAATAATAACAACACCTGGAGAAGCTGACGCTACTATTAGACTAGTAATTGGTAGGTATGGATTTGGCCAGCCACATGGATTTTCGAGCCAACGTAAACCATTGATAATTGGTGGAATCGAAATACTAGATAAGCAGGGCAATAGAATCTATGCTGGTTCTGCATCCGTCACTCCCTTGAATAGTGAGTTATATGGGACCGATTTAGACAACTACTTTAGTAATCCTAGTAATTTTGAAAAAGCATTTAAATCCGCTTTTAATATAGTATCCAGGGAGTTGGTGCGTCAGATAAATTAAATATAACCAGGCCTTACATCGGACGCAGTCGCTAACGCGCCTGCACCGATGAAGGCAACGTTAGAGCAAAAAATGGAAATACCAAAAGAAATCACAAGGAATAAAGCATCTGTAGCAGGATTCGCGTGGGGGGTTACATGGCGTTTCCTGATAATTAGTTACGGCGTAGGGTGGTTGTTAGAGATACTTCCTATCGGGGTAGTGCTAAAAACCATTGGCATATGGCCAACTATGGCACTTCAGCTTTTTCTTACTTTCGCTTTTTATTGGGTTGCAAGTTATTGGATATTGCAGCGTGGTTTTGGAAGTACAAAAATTGTATTACTTGAGCACGCACACTATCAAGAAATAGCAAAAAGACTTAAAAATGAAAGTTAATGAATGCTCTAACAAGCACCTCAAAGCGACCCATTTCTTCACTCCTTCGTCGTTACGAAATGGATCGCTTTAGGTTGAACGTTAGCGATAGAAAATGGATGCCAATATGGAAATAGATTATTCCAAGTACACGGTTCAACAGCTATTAGAAGTAAAGCAAAGCATTGATCCTGAGATAGCACCTGAAAATTATAGAAATCTATTAAATGAGATTGATAAACGAAGTGATGAAGTAGCAAAGCTAAAAGAGCAAAAAGAAAGCACGTATATTCAGTCTACCTTTAGCAGGGTTAAAGCGGTTGCTTACTTACAACTTGTAGGTGGGGCGATATTTATACTGTTATCCTCAGTATCAGCGATGACAGAGTTTTCTGCAGTCTCTTTCGTTTTGATCGTATGCCTTGGTGCTCTCTCTATTGCTTCAGGATGGTATCTGTTAAAAGATAAAAATATCGGGTATTCACTAACTTATGTAAATCAAGCACTACAGCTACCTGTAATTTATACTTCGAGTTTTGTGTTTAACTACTCTGCTTTAGGTGGAGTGTTTTTGGGGTTAACAGGTAGTGAAGTTGGTATAGCTGCGAAGTTTGATCCAGGTGTACTTCTGTTGTTTGGTGAAATTAATGCAAGCGATCATTTATCAATAGACCTTCTGGCTGTATTGGTAATTATTCTTGTAGGACGCAAGCATGATATAGATGAAAAAATCGCTAACAAGCAGCGCAACACGGACTCCGGCGCTGACGCGCCTACGCCGGTTCGCTGAGCGTTATGCCCTTTAAAAAGACGGTCAAGCTTTGGTTAATAATATGTGGAGTGTTAGTGGCGTCATGCTCCAGCGAGTATGGCGGCTCGCACAAGCTACCTATCAAATCCGTAGACGGCTTAGTTAATCTAGCCGAAGTGGTTGATGGTGAGTGGGATCGAGTGTGCATCTTTTCTCCATACTCAACTAATCAGGTTGCAGAAGACGTTCTTGGGTTTAAGTGGCCCTTAGAAACGGAAAGTGGCGTAGGGGTTAACGATGGGGTCTCGTTGCTCGTATTTGTGAAATCTAGTTCGGTGGCTTCGTTTTACGAGATTCCGCGGAATACCACGGATTTCACAAACCTTGGGGGTGCATGCTATGGAAGAGAGGATTCTGTGTTTAAGGTGGATAGCAATGGTTGGCCAGTGGCGTCCAGAGCATAACAAGTTGCTCCATTGGCGTTAGATTCGCAATTAAAAAATGAGGGAGCAATGAAAAAAGAGGCCAGAGATGTCATAGTGAAAATGTTCTGCGATATGCAAAACATCACTCATAATGCCTTAGAGGATAAATTGGAAGAGGTTGTAAGTGAATTCCATGCGCCATCTCTTCTTTTTTTAGAGTGTCTTGGTACCAAGCAGTTTAAAGAAAGAAATAATGCATTTGATGGCTTTTTTATAAATATGCTTCATCGGTCAGCAAATACACTTGGAAGCATGGTGTCATTGATGTCCACAGGATATTTGCAAGAAGCTGAAATATTATCAAGAACCTTATCTGAATCAACCTTAACAACTCAATGTCTACTAAAGGGTAATGTATCAGAGAATATATCCAATTATTTAGCTAGCTACTATGTAGGTCAGCAATGGAAAAATGATAAATGGGAAACAGTAGTAAATAACAATAAAAATAAAAGCCATTTAGAGCTAATCGAAGAAAAGAATGTAGTTGAAGAACAGGCAAAAAACATATGCAAAGAATTTATTGAATTAGCAGGTGGGAAATGGCCAATTAAACCAAAATCATTGTCTGTAGACAAAATATATAAGCTACTGAATCGAGAAATCGAGTACCGCACAGTTTATCGCGCTATGTGTGGGCAATCACATCAGAATCAGGAGGATATCGTAAATAGCCTACTGTATTCATTGGTTAATGATCCTGATATAGAAAAAAGAACAAAGGCACAAAAACATTGTTTCAGCATATTTGTATGTTTATGGGGAATTAAATATTATGTTGAAGCAATGGTAGAACTAGGCACGCATTTTAAATTTCAATCAGTTCAGCATAAATCAAAGTTATCTTTGGCTGTTATTGAAGGGCATCTTGAAGAGGTAGGAGCGTCTATTAGCAAGAATTCCTTACCATCTGGCTGGTCAAGATCTGTTATAGAAGGAATCTAACAATCAAAATTCACACGGACAGCAAAAAGCGCCGTTCCTCGTTCCTCGTCACTATGCTTTTTGCTTCTGGTGATTTTGGGCGTTATATGTATGAATAAAAATATCGCAAATATTGTATTACTCTCATTGCTTGTTATCAGCAATATTGCTTGGTTTGTTTTAGATCTAGAGCCAAGGGAAACAATTGTTGAAGGGACTCAACTTGAGTTGGAGGTAAGACAAAGAGATAGTGTAATACGTGAAATGTCAGGTCTTATAAAACATCAACTCTCGGAAAATAGCAAGGATGATATAGCTAATTCTTTGATGAAGAGCTATAGCGATGAGTTAATAGAAATAGATGAAGATCATATATTTATAGGTGCATCATTAAAACTAAAATTCGAGAACGAAAAGCTAGTAGAGGTCTATTGGTAATATAGCATTAATACCTACAGCACTAGAGCTGTAGGCTATCATTTGGTAGCGCGAAAGTACTAATTTTGGTTGCATGTATACTTTATATATTGGGGCTATTAGTTAAAAAGACAGAAAGGTGGGGCATCACATATAAGAGGGATAGGAAGGGGGTTTTGATCCCCCTCCCTCCCACACCACCAGGCATACGGGTCCGTACCATGGCGGTTACCAAAAGTGTCG
>JBEVXT010000132.1:0-5696 GCA_040505955.1 Sedimenticola sp.
GATCACCCGGTCTTTATCAACTCGGCAAATGCTTCAGCCGACATCGGCTCCGACAGCAGATTTCCTTGCACCTCATCACACCCCATCGCTTTAAGCGCTCTCATTTTTTTCTCTGACTCGACCCCTTCAGCGATCACAGGTATCTTCATTGCATGGCCAAGATGAACAATCGTTTCAAGAAGTGCCTGATCACGACCCTCGTCAGTTGCACTATCAACAAAAGAGCGGTCGATTTTCAAGCGGTCAATAGCAAACAGTTTGAGGTAGCTCAATGATGACCGGCCGGTTCCGAAGTCATCTATGGCAACGGTAACCCCCAGTTTCTGCAATTCATGCAGATTATTGTTGGCCACTTCTACATTAGTCACCAGGGCGGTTTCAGTAATCTCCAGCTCAAGCTGCTGCGGGTTGAGCCCACTCTTGCTGAGAGTTGCCTGTACCATCTGCGAGAATCGGGAGGAGACTAGGGCGTGGGCGGAGATATTGACACCCATTCGCAGATCCCCCCCTCCCGGTATCACCTCCCATGTGTGGGCGATGGTGCACGCTTCCGCGAGTGTCCATTTGGTAATTTGCTGAATCAAACCGGTGGTTTCAGCAATGGGAATAAACTCATCCGGTGAAACCCAGTCATCCTCTGAATTGACCCAGCGAATCAGTGCCTCGGCACCGGTCACCCGGCCTGTACCCAAATGGTATTGGGGTTGCAGGTAGAGCTGAAACGGCATCTCCGCCATTGAACGGTGGAGAAGCTGAACGATAAGGGAGTGACGGTGAATCTTCTCTTCGTACTCCGGTCGATAAAGGAGATAACTGCATCCCGGATTGGACTCTGTCTCAAGCAGTGCGATATCTGAACGTTCGATCAATTGCTCAGCGGAAACCCCGGACTTCGGCACCTCCAGCATGCCAAAACGGGAATTGAGATAGACACTTGAGTCACCAACGGCTAGCGGCTGTTTCATTCCACGATAAATATGATCAGCAAGCTCTACAGGCAGTCTCTTCTCATTGGGCATGGGAATAAACAGCGCCTTGAAACGATGCAGGTCAGTACGGGCGACGATACTACCGGGTGTCAGTTGATCCAGCAGGCGTCGACCATAATTCCCAACCATCAGGTTAATCCCACCCATGCCAAAGATGCTGTAGAGCTTTGTCAGATCCCCCATACCGATGGAGAGCAGGAAGCAGCGGGGGGCACCCGAATGAAGCAGCGATTCCAGGTGTTCCCGCAGATAGGCCCTATTGGGGAGAGCGGTCTCCTGATCAAAGTAGGCAAGCTGGGTTATTCGATCCTGACTCGCCTTTTGGTCGGAAATATCGCGAATGATGGCGGTGAAGGTCGTACGCCCACCAAGTGTGGTTTCACTTAGCGCGATCTCTGCATAAAAGGTCTCTCCATTGCGTCGCTGGGCAATCACCTCCCGCTCCTCACCGACAAGATGAGGGGAGTGGGTCGAGAGATAACGGGAGATATATGCATGATGATTATGCCGATCATTCTCGGTCATCAACATGCTCACATTCTGCCCAATAATCTCATCCCGGCTATAACCGAAGATCTTCTCTGCAGCGGAGTTGAAGATTTCAATACGTCCACTCTCATCACTGGTAATGATGGCGTCAACGGCGGTCTCCAACACACCTTCGAGCCGAGCGGCATCATCCGAGTCCAGGCGAAGTATATTTCCAGGTTCAAGAGCAGATTTCTTTTTCATTCACACAGTCAAATCAATGGAGTTATCGGACACTCTATCGCATGTCAAAGAAGAGCGACACCCCTCTTTCCCATCGACTCATCCGACGACGTATTGATGCTGCAATATCTACACAAGCTTCATAAAACAGCTTTGAATAGGTACCGCTGAAATCGATTCAATCTACAATCCATTTTCCCCGTCAGTAATAATCTTTGGTGACTTTAAACGCTTAGTTCAGTATGGTTGTGCTTATCGGTTTTACCGCTTGGATCGGGTCGATGAAGACTGAAGACTGGTTTGATAAGTACAAGATAGGCGTACCGCTGATTGATGCGGATCATCTAAGCCTTTTTGAACAGGTCTACAGGTTAAAAGTGAACCTGAACAATGAAAACTCTCTGGCGGAGATGGGACAATCGATCCAGTTTCTCTACCAGTACGTCGGTGCGCACTTTGCCCGTGAAGAGCAGCTGATGGTTGAAAAGCATTACCCCCGTTACATTCAACATAAAGCAGCCCACTACCACCTGAAAAGAGTTGTGTTTGCTGTCCAGCGGATATATCAGGAGATACCGGAGAAGATCGACCAGGATAAGCTGGAGAAATTTCTGGAAGTTTGGCTTATAGAGCATATTCAGCAGATGGATATGGAACTAAAGCCCTACATTAATGGCGCATTCAGCCACGAAGATAGCCTGAGCGAATGTCAGTCCCTTCCACTTGAAGAAAAGGTTACCCCCGACACCGAGGTTGTGGAGGTGACGCTACAGGTTCCCGCCAATAAGATTGGTGTTATTGAGCGTTGTGCCAAACTCCTACTTCAATCAACCTCTGAGGCCCAGGATCTGGAAGAACTTGCCACAGCAGCCATCGGCATGACCATGGCCGAAGCCAAGAAGCTGGCTGCAGCAGTACTGGTATCGCAGGACAGTTCAGAGATAAGCAGACGCCGCTCAGCATAGCAGCGGATCGATAGACATTTTCAGCGTATTGTAACAAGCAAAGGGTCGCACAATAACGACCCTTTAAATATGGTAGCGGGGGCAGGATTTGAACCTACGACCTTCGGGTTATGAGCCCGACGAGCTGCCAGACTGCTCCACCCCGCATCTGACGAGGGCGCATAATACACAGCCTTTCACGGTTCCTCAAGCGCTTTTCAAAATGATGGCAAAGCCTGTCTATAGAATTGCTTTGCAGGCTTATTTCTGATACCAATGGATAGTTTGTGGAAAATCAGGTGCGTATGCCGCTGCATATATCGGGGGGTAATTCCCTCTTTTTTATTAGGATTGTTTTATGAAGTTGAAAAAAATTGCGTTAGGCCTGACCTATGCTGCACTGGTGGCGGCAAGCTCCACTCATGTCATGGCGCAACCTCAGATTCTTGTCACAGTCGATGGTATTAATATCACCGCCAGTCAACTGGAGAAGGTACTCGACAGCTCTTCCCATGCAGCTCAGTTTACATCGATGGCTATCGATGATCAGACGAAGCTGCGTGGCGATCTGCTGCGCGGGATTGTCACCTCGCAACTGCTCTACCTGGAGGCAGTAGATCAGGGGTTGGATCAGCTGCCAGCATTTAACGAGGAGATGGAAAATCAGCACCTCGGCCTGCTTTATCGTCACTACATGGATGAGTTGAGAGAGCGCATCGAAGTACCACCAAAAATCCTGCTGGCAATGCAGCAGCAGTTTCCAGGTGACCCGGACGGTCTGGCGGCGGCAAAAGCTGCTTACCGTAATGACCAGGACCAGGCATTGCGCCTGATAACCCTGCAGTCACTGCGCGAGAAACGAGAGGTAAAGGTTTACGAAGAGCGTATCAGGCCGGATATTGAGATGGATACGGTGTTACTGGAAGGCAATGACCTGAAGATATTGTATGGCGATATCATCAAACAGGATGAGCATGGATCACTCCCCAACCCCGAGTGGATAAAGAAGCAGCTCTACAAAAGAGGTGAACTTCTGCTGATTGGTGAAGCCGCCGCTGCCACTGGGGTGGATGTGAGCGAGAGCCTTGAGAGTTATCGTGCTGAACGCCTACCGGCCATGCTGATCGAGAAGATGGAGCGCAGATGGATACCCGATGAGAAGACCCTGAGCGACTGGTATGAGGCTAACCCTCAGGTTGGTCGCCTGCCTGAAAGACGCCATGTCGGGCAGCTTGTGGTGGCTGACAAGGCGGAGGCGGAGGTGCTGCGAAAGCGTATCGTTGCCGGCGAGAGCTTATTTGAGCTAGCGGGAAAATACAGCATAGATCCATACAGCAGGAGCCGTAATGGTGATGTGGGCTGGATACAGGAGGGGCGCAGTATGCCACAACTTGATCAAGCCATTGCGCTACTGCCTGATGGTGAGATCAGCGAAGTGATTGAAACTCCCCTTGGTTTCCATATCATTACTGTTCTGGAGCGCCTTACCGGTGGTCGGCATGACTACGGAGCGCTTCGCGATAAGATCCCCCAGATGATTATCGATGAGAAAATGCCCCCCTATCTGGTCGAGCTTGGCAAGAAATACAATATTGAGTGGCACCTGATGGTGGAAGTGCCGAATGTGGCACCCCCCACGGGTAATTAAATGACATTCCCCCGATTCTCTTCGACCACGGCAGTGGCTGCCGCAGGTTTTTGTTTGCCTGTTCTACCCCTGCCGAAGAGATCATCCTGACTCAGGCGGGTCTCATGGAACCTCTGGAGAAGCGCCCATCAGGGTAACCAATTCAGGTACCGGTCTCTCACCGTTACCCTCGTCAACCGCTGCGGCAAAGAGGGTATGAATCCCACCCGCCGCCTCACGTGAAGCACCAAGATCTTCCGCCATACGGATGTAATAACCCATGTCTTTGTTAGCATTGGAGAGACTGAAACGGAAGCTGGAGCTGTCTTTTGAAAGAAGGTAGGGGGTCAACCGATCAAGTATCACGCCGGCACCTCCTCCTTTGGCCAGTACATCCACCAGCACCTCCGGCTCAATCCCTCCCCGCTCGGCACAAGCAGCAGCTTCAGCCACAATGGCGGAGAAGCCGAGGGAGACAAAGTTGTGCAGCAGTTTCATCTTGTGACCGGAGCCTACCGGCCCGGCATAGGCGATATTCTCAGCATAGGCCTGGAACAGTGGCAGTTGCTCTTCAAACAACGTCCGGTCGCCGCCGATAATCAGATTGAGACGTCCTTCAGCCGCCTCCTTCGGCGTGCGCGTCATCGGCGCATCGAGGAAACGCCCACCCGCCGCAGCCACCGCCTCGGCGGCCTTCAGCGTCGATGAGGGGATAGCGGTGGAGCAGTCGATCACCAGCGCCCCCGGCATCAACCCCTTGAGCACCCCATCTTCACGGTAGAGTACATCCTCCACCTGGGGAGTACCGGTGACACAGAGGATAATGACATCACTCATCTCCGCCAGTGCAGCTGCGCTTGAGTAAGCCTTTGCCCCCTTCTCCAGCAGCATCTCTGTCGGCTGATTACCCGGGTGATCGAGAAAACCAATCTCCCAGCCGTTCTTCTGAATATTGGCTGCGATGCCTTGGCCCATCAGGCCGACACCGATAATACCTATTTTGCTTCTACCCCCCACTCTTACTCTCCTCTCTCAATGTCATTAACTTAAGCTTAATACCGTGATCATCCCTGCATAGGTTAGAACCCAGTGGTCGAACTCCCCTCTTTCCCGTCATACCCGCCCATGCGGGTATCCAGCGCTATGGAGCGCTGTCCCCTGGGTTCCATCCTTTGGTCCGTAAACGATGCATCCCTGCACCACTACTCCCGCCTACGCGGGAATGACGAGCCTGAAGTTTACGGGGAATTTTCCACCTAAGTTAATGGCATTGTCTCCTCTCTCAGTTGTATTTAATGGCTCTGCACAATAATTCCGAAAACCACCACGCTGGAGACAAAGCCGTATCTGTAGGAGCGAACTTGTTCGCGATGAGCACAGTTCGAGGCCAATCGCGAACAAGTTCGCTCCTACAATTGATTTCAC
>JBEVXT010000133.1:0-2571 GCA_040505955.1 Sedimenticola sp.
TCTGTCGACTATGCCGACAACTTTTCCTATACCGACCCTATAGACGGCAGTGTTTCGGCCAATCAGGGTATCCGCATCGGCTTCACCAACGGTGCCCGCATCATCTTCCGCCTCTCCGGTACTGGCACCGTTGGGGCGACCCTGCGAGTCTACATTGAGGCCTATGAAGCCGATCCGATAAAACATCACCTTGAAACAGCCGAGGTACTTCAGCCACTGGTTGTGCTGGCTGACCAGTTGGCGGAGATTGCGCAATTCACGGGTAGAAGTAAGCCTGATGTCATCACATAATCAGCCCAACTTGCGGCACTCTTGATAACCTGGAAGCCGGTATTTTCCGGCCTCTCTGTTTTCACCTACCCCCTCCTCAACCGCCTCTTTTGATTTCTAAAAATCCCATTTCATTACCGATTACCGACCCATTAATCAGTATTTAATTTCTTTATCAATTAATTTCATTCTCAACCCTTAATTTACTATTTATTTTCTTTTAAATTCATAAAGATACAGCCATATACACCTTGAAATATTTCTTGTAAATAAAAGATAATTAATGCTATTATTGAGATGCGGTTCGCATATTTAGATATTTTTACATTTGTTTACATTCATTTACATATATTGCTGTTGAGCGATTCCATTGCATGCTGGACAGCTGGCCGAATTAGTAGTACAGCGCAGATAAAATTTATGTATATCCATACTAAATCTCTAGCAAGACTCACCGCTTTTTTCATCTTCAGCCTGATAAGCAGCACCGCTCATTCCGCCCTCTTAGAGCTAACTAGTTGGGGAGCCCAAGCAGATCTAACCAATAGCGATGGCAGCGCCATCGGCTATGCCCAAATTGATCCTCAACTGCAAGGCAGTAGCGGCACGGGAAGGTTCGACTCTTTTTTGCATATTCACGCTGGCAATGTCCCCGTTGAGGAGGGATTCAACACAAACGTTAATCCTCCCTTACACGCAAGTAATACCGGTACCTATGCACTTACCAACAACAAGGCTTTGTTCGACCAAAATGAAGCCCTACCAAATAATCAGCAACTTGACCTAAGGTACGCGCCAAACGTAACGGTTAACGGCATCAACTACCTAGAGTTTGCTCTGGACATCAATGAGCCGAGTGGTGCTACTGATAGATATCTGGCAATAAATGAGCTTCGACTCTACTCCACCGATGATCCGAATCTGGATACCTATACCGACGACCTTGTTAATCCACCAACATTAACAAACAGCACTCCTCCTGTCGACGGCTCCGTGTCTGAACTCGTATGGGATATGGATGCAGATGCAGCTACAGAAGGGAACGTCGATATCCTCCTCGACTATTCACTCCAAAATGGACAAGGCACCCCGGATTTTGTCTTGTTAGTGGCTAGCAGCCTCTTTACGTATGGTGACTATGTCAGCTTGTACATGAAAGCGGGTATAACATCATATGACGGCGTTATCGGAGAGGAGAATAATAATAACTTCGAAGAGTGGGGGGTTCGTGGGGACGGTGGCACGTTCACCACGCCGAGCAATGCTGTTCCCCTCCCTGCCTCCGCTTGGCTTTTTGGCTCTGCACTCATGGGATTCCTTGCCATCAGACGGCGTAAGCTTACCGATAAGTGTAGCTGATCATAACTGAACAGATCTGATACAAGATCAAAAGGCTGGATGGTTATACAACCACCCAGCCTTTTTCTTATCCGTAATATCACGTTTGTGGCACCCAATACACCAATCCAGAGGTATCATGGCATTATTTCTGTCCAATCCTGGAAATACATCACCAATGCAAGAGACCATAATGTGGCACTAAGAGAGCATTCTGTGATGTATCACACATTACAATACTAGAAACAACCAGCACAAAAAAGGTTCCGGAGATCCCAATGCCCCAACCAAAACTCGCCACATGCAGGACTTACCTCAATATACTTTACTGGCTCCCCCTTATCTTCCTTAACGGCTTGCCGTTGACTGCAACCGCTGCAGAGAGCGAGAAACAGGTCAAAACAGACAATGAACCGGAGATGGTAAAGATCCCCGGCGGCAGTGCCCGCATGGGCTCCAACAGTGGTGATAGCGATGAGAAACCGGTGCACCGGATAACCCTGCCGTCGTTTGAACTGTCCAAACATGAAGTAACCAGAGGCCAGTTTGCGGTATTTATCGAAGATACCGGCTATCGCACCGATGCCGAGAAAAACAGCGGTGATAAAAAGGGATGTTTTGCCTACCGGGGTGGTACCAATTTTGGCTGGGTACGGGGAATGAGCTGGCGCTACGCCGGTTTTGATCAGCGCAATAACCATCCTGTTATCTGTGTAAGTCACAACGATGCCCTGGCCTATATCGACTGGCTCAGCACCAAAACAGGTAAAAGCTATCAGCTACCGACGGAGTCACAGTGGGAGTATGCGGTGCGTGGCGGCAGCAATGACCGGTACAGTTTTGGCAACGACGAGGAGGAGCTCTGTCTTCACGCCAATGGGGCGGATATGAGCCTAAAAGAGAAGCTCCCCAACTGGCCATGGGCAACAATGAGCTGCACAGACGGTCACACTTTCACAGCAC
>JBEVXT010000134.1:0-13642 GCA_040505955.1 Sedimenticola sp.
ACGCTGAACCACGTGGTAAGGAAGACCCGCCAGATATCACCTTGGCCGTCTTGGCATCATAAATTCATTTTCATCTATTTATCTGAAGTAACGAACCTCGTGCTTGATATACATCAAACTGTCTGTTCATTAGCAATATTTAGTTTACAACTGTGTAATATTTGTTCCCTCCGTCCCCTTTTTTGATAAAATAAAGTCGATGTTAGATTTCAGCAGATTTCCTTGGCCGCCCCCGCTTTGTCCGGCCTATACGCTGACCTGTTTTTTGTTCAATTTGGCGACTAAATTGATCACTTCCCAATGGCTGACAGTAGTGGGTTGCCTTACGGATATTATGAAGGTCCTGATCATTCAGATTCACCGAAAACAATTCTCGATATCTCCAGTAACGTTCTTCCTTGTTTGATCCCAAACTTAAATATTTTTCGTGAGGCGTTACAAGGTCAGACTTATCCCCCCAAGCGTTTGCACCGTAGCTGGACCACTTATATTCCTCTGGTCGTTCCACCATACAGGCAGCTACTGGATTCATCTCAATATAGCGATAGCACTTCAAAAGGTATACTTCGGTATCAACGACACTGGATTTGTGCCTACCTTCCCAAAGCGTCCCTGTCCGTTTATATTTTTTATTCATATACTGTGCAAAACGGCTCCCAACTACCTTTGTCAGATCGGAGATCCCCTCTTTCACCATAGGTGTAACCAAGAGATGCACATGGTTAGTCATCAGGCGGTACGCCCATATTTTCCAGATTTCCATGCCCAGATTTCCCACTGTGTCCCCAGATTTCAGATTTTTACAAGCATCTATAAAATATAATTTATAGTATTGACAAAGGTATAAACAAAGTGCATATTAATAGGTGTGCCATGTGTCAATATTCAATATGGGAGTGTCTAAATGCCTGGTGTAAAAACTGCAATCTCATTAGAGGAAAATTTATTTAATCAAGTCAAACAATTAGCCAGTGACTTGCATGTGTCACGCAGCAAATTGTTTACCCTTGCCGTCAAAGATTATTTGAAGAAACAAGAAAGCAAAAAGCTACTTGCTCAGCTTAATGCAGCTTATAGCGATTCACCGAGTGAAGAAGAAAAGATAATTTCAAAAGCCATGCGTAGCAAACAACGCAAAATTGTGAAGTAGGAATCATGGTAATAAAACAAGGTGAAATTTATTGGGTAGACTTAGGTGAGCCGAGTGGGTCTGAACCTGCCTATAGGCATCCACACATTGTAATTCAAAATAATATTTTTAATTCCAGCAACATAAATACAGTTGTTGTCTGCTCATTAACCACAAATTTAAAAAGAGCAAAAGCCCCAGGGAATGTTTCACTTAACAAGGGTGAGGCAAATTTGCCAAAGAAGAGTGTTGTGAATGTTTCACAAATATACACAGTCAACAAAAGTGATCTTTCTGAAAAAATCGGCCAAATCTCAGAGAAAAAAATGTATGAAATACTTGAGGGGTTAAGCCTTCTCACCGAGCCAAGGGAGCTGGATTTCAGGGGACACGATACTTAATTGTCTTCCCGTGTTTTTGGGCCTGGCTTTTTCTTTTTCAACTCCCGCCCCAGAAGTCGCTCAGCCCTCTCGGAGAAAGATCAGGACACCCATCAATTGGCTACAACCAATATAATGCTGACATTTCTAAAATGATCAGGATATCCAACAGTTAGCTCATAAAAGATGATGGGTGTCCTGGTGTTTTGGTGTTTACTCCCTGGGTGTTGGATGAGGGAAGCCCTCGGCTATTGCCCCTCACCGCCGGTGACCCAAGGGCAGGCACAGTATCCTGACGAAATATTAGAATTGCTTGCCCAAGCCAGCTTGTTTGAGAACGGCGATTGCTGTGTGCCGAGATTTGATCTTAGCGTCTACGGTGATGCTTCTATTGGATATCGGACTGTGCCATATATCGTGCTCGCCTTTTCCATGGCGTTTAAAGTAGCATCCATTCTCCGAAAGAATTGCTTTAAGATCCGGGATGAAATCAGACACTTAGCACTGGACGCACGGTGCCAATAATTCGTCGTTTTTTTCGCTGTGTAGGTGGAACGGAATGGCTGACATTTCACAGCCATCAATGACACCGTTTTCCAGTAACAATTCAGGAATCAAAATTTTCAGTTTTTCTTTCAGTTCTATGGCGCTATCTGCCTCAGTGGCTAGCCCTGGCACGTCGTCACTGGTAGCCACCCACACTTTAGCTTCTGAGTCCCATAACGCCAGAACTAGAATCTTTTTTTGCTTTCCAAAAAATGACATGGCTTATTCACCTTTGGTCATCCCGAGTCCAGGATGTACACCATCGTTGGATGGCTATCCTATTAGAAGTATCGACTAAGAATCCGGTTTGTTGAATAGATATATTGGAAAAACCATATCATGGAAACCATGGAGAAACGCAACTTGCTGATTGTATGGTGAAATACTTTAAAGATCAGTTGTCTATGGTGGTCGAATTGCGCTTTTCTGGACGGGAATCCCCCGAAAGTAGGGTGGATTAGGGGAAGGCGCGGAATGGCGTAGCAACTATACAGGTCTCGTCTCTTCTGGAATTTCCATTACTCTCAAACCACCCCCGATTAGCTCTTCAGACTCAGTGGTTGCATTAACCCTTAACATGCCAGGTGCTGCAATCTGGAAAGGCGATAGGGTAAAAATTATTGGTATAACAAATATCCTGCCGCTATCACGAATATCTTCAGGGATGTGAAGGTCCTTGGCTTCTAATGCCATATCAATCAATATTTCATCATTCATGGAAACGGCGAGGGAAAGACTTTTTAGCGGGCGATCTGCAGGGGTGATCACTTTAGCCTGAATGCAAAGCTTTGCAAGAACAGTTGGTATCTTCTGGATATACATATCTGATGCATATACACCCATGAAAGAAAGCTTCCCACCTTCTTCCTTACGGACATCATCACAGTAAAGCACCGAGCAGTAGCGTGGCTCGCTCATTTCTCAGCCCCTAATATCTGACAAATGCCGCCAATGCCCACGCCAAGAGCCTCTGATAGCTTGATTAGTGTACTGAGCTGAGGGTCAAGCCTGCCGGACTCAATGCGGGCAATTTGCGGCTGACTGGTATTCATGGCTTCTGCCAGTTGATGCTGAGACCATCCTTTCCCCATTCGCAAGCTTGCGATGCTATTGCCTTCAGGGTAGAGGTACCCAGACATTTCTTTGCGCGCCTCCTTAAGCGCAGCGCGGCGAAAAGGATCTTCTTCCTGTTGGCGTATATGATCATCTATAGAAGCGAAACCTTCGGGCTGAGGAAGCTCTGTAGGCGCAAAAGAAGCATAAACAACAGGCGAGATTGACGTGCCTGGAGTCTCCTCAATTTTACTCGGTAGCCTGTTAGTAGTAGCTGCCGATATCGAGTTCTTCGTAGGCTCGTAAGATTCGTTGTGAACGGTCATCGTGTTCATTGTAGTCAAAGTCCCTGTGCAGAACGCCGAGAATATAAAATCGTCTTGTTCTTTGGTCGTATGCGTAAATAACTCGGTGGAGGCTGCTTGCGCCGGGCACATCAAGTACCCTAATTTGCCAAATATCAAGCCCTCTTCGCCATAATTCCTGCCATTTGCTTACTGAGTACCTATCATTATCATCAGTAAACTTATGATCTAAAAGAGTATCCAGTATCCGCTGATCATTTGCGGACTGCTCTAAGAATACCTCTATACTTGCGGCTTCCTTGATAAAGCCAGCCTCATACATGGCATTTAAATCTTCGCGAGCATCGTCCTGTATCGAAAGCGAATACATTTATATCGCATTAAGTATAGCTTGTAAATTAGGGGGTGCTGATTTTGCTGCTTTCACTTGAAGGTTTTCCCTGTAAGTTGATTTCCTGGTTGCTCATGGTGAGGTATTGATTTTAATTCTACGGTACAGCCTTTTTACCCCCCCGCCCAGCCCACCGGTAGAAATTGGCTATCTGTCGGTAGCGGTAGAGGCTCATTTTTTCTCTTTTTCGAGTTTTTCAACTCGGTCTACCAGCCAGTCGATTTTCCCGAATAGCTTTTCAAGTTTCTCATCTTGGAAATCACCCAGCTTTCCAAGGGATTCTTCAGCTGCCCTTTTGATGGCAGAGGCATCCTTATCGGCTATAAGAGCAGATACGCCTTCTCGCCAATCGATTGGGTCACTGTGGCAACTCCGGCTACTCGCCCCAGCCCCATATCCATCTTCATCTGCAGGTTGCAGCCCAGCCTGGGGACAGCTCCCTGCCCTATGTTTTCGGCAGCCATATCCAGCAGGGCCGCTTCATCGCCTATGGGATACCGGAGGAGGGGGCGCAGATCGAACCCTTCCTCCCGGAGACGGGACTGCAGCAGGCCCTGTCGCTGACACTGGATCGGAAACTCCAGTACCACTGGTACCGGGACGGAGAGCTGCAATGGGAACTCCGGATTGAGGTCAGGATGAATCCCTCGGGTGAGACCTATCTGGATTCGGGGAGAGGACACCTCTACTTCAATCAAAGCGACAGCGAGTTCTACTGTTATCGCCTCGAGGGACGCGACCCCGCGCTGGCGCTGTTGTTCAGCGCTTTACCCCGTATCCCCCTGGGTGGTGACGCAGGAATGAGCTGGCAGGATACCCTGCCCCTGCAGGTGCTCCGCCAGGGCTGGCGCTGGCATCTTGCAAGCCTGTTGCGGGCAGTGCTGCCGACGGTCGGCGACAGTCACTATTCTGCCCGCTGGCAGCAGACGAATCTGATTGAGGGCCGTGTGAGACACGCCGGTGGCGAGATGAGAGTGATGGCCCACTTGGGTTCTTTGGCGTGGTTTAACGAGATTACCATCGGCAGGCACCGCCTGGTCGGCTATGGTGCAGAGGGAGTTGAGTCATGAAACGGTTTGTCATCACCATCCTGCTGCTCACCTCACTGCCACTGATGCAGGCCCCTCTGCTGGCAGCAGAGGATTCGTGGATTCGGGACGCCTACCAACGCTCCTTTACCAATGAAAAGATCGAGGACTACCAGGGTGCCATCAAAGCTTTGGCCGGGGTGATTGATCACTACCCCAAAGGCTATACCGTCAATCTACGCATCGGCTGGCTCTACTACCTCAACGGGCGCTATGCCAACAGCATCAAGCACTATCAGGGGGCAGTGCTTGCCGCCCCGGATGCCATTGAGCCCCTGTTAAGCATGTTGTTGCCGCTGATGGCGCAAACCGACTACACAGAGGCGGAACAGATCGTCGGTCGGGTGTTGCAGGCCGACCCGGGCAACTACTACGGCAATCTGCGGCTGATAGGGATACTGCGCAGTACCGGCAGGCAGAAGCCGGCGGAACAGAATGCACGTCGTATGCTGGTGCGTTATCCCACCGACACACTGTTTCTTGACCAGCTCGGAGCTACATTGCAGGCGCAAAGCCTCATGGCAGAGGCCGCCAAGGTCTACAACGCACTACAGACCCTGGATCCCAACAGCCCCTCGGCTGCGCTCTTCTTCAAGCCCCATTCATCCTCTGAAGGTGCGGATCAATGAAATTACACCTCCTACTGTTGATCTCTTTCGGTCTGTTGTTGAACGGCTGTTCCACCACTCCCGATATGGGTAAGGCCGTCACTGCCTACGGGAACAAGGACTACCTGGCTGTGCGGGAGATCAGTGGTCGTGCACGGCAGGAGTATCCCAACTACCCTTTGGTGCTGACACTGCACGGATGGAGTCAATTTCAGTTGGGTGATCTGGCTGCTGCGCTGCAGGCATTCAAGGCGCTACAGGGTGACCATCCGACTGACTTTCACGGCTACTTGGGTGAAGTCTGGGTACTCATCAAACAAGGCGAACTGGAGCAGGCGGAAAAACCGCTGGCGGTGGCTGAGCGTTGGATGGGTTTGCATCAGCACACCCTGTTGAGAGCGACGCAGGGTTGGCTCGCCTACTACCGCAATGACCTTACCGAGGCGGAGCGTCAGTTCCACAGGGCTGAGGCAGAGATATATCCCGATCAAGCCCTCTACCCGATTGAGCAGAGCATCTTTGCCAGTTGGTCCACCATGCCCTGGGTCGGAATCGGATGGGTGGAACTCGCCTGGGGCAATCAAAGAGACGCAAAGGCAGCCTTCGAAAAAGGCCTGGGCCGCGACCCCAGCTGCCACCTCTGCTACGCTGGTTTATCCCAACTTGCTGAACTGATGGGAGATATCGAAAAGGCGATCGACTATGCGACTCAAGGCCTGGAGGTAAGCCGACATGACCCTGAGCTGGTCACGCAGCTCAATACACTGCTTTTTAAAAGAGACTCGCTGGATAGGAGTCGTGCGGTTTATGAACGGTTGGTCAAGGGCTCGCCCGACGATCCCCTCTACCTCTCCAACCTCGGTTATGTCTATCTCTATCTTGATATGCAGCAGCCGGCTGGAGAGCGGTTTCACCAAGCGCTTGCCATTGAGTCAAACCAACCGCTGGCACTATCCGGGCTCGCCCGTTTGGGGCTGCCGGAACATCCTACCAAATAGTTTTCACATGCCGATATGCCTGAATCTTCCTATCAGCAGTAAGCAGTGGCGCTGAATAGTGTCTGGCCAAGGCCACGATCAGTTGATCTGCGAGGTCAGAATGGAACTCACCAGGGAGGCGCACAGACTGCACTCCTACATGCACATCTATAGATACGAAGTTAACCCCATCAATAGATGCGACGGCGGCCAGCCAATCGTCAATATCCATTGTTAGTGCCAGCCACCCTTCGCCACCAACATCGCGATCTCCCAGGCACTGATAGTCGACACCACTACCTGACAATCACCCGCCAACTCTCTCTCAATGGCTTTACGCGCCTTCTGGAATAGCTGTCCATCACTATTGACCCACCAAATGAGGGTGTGCGTATCCAGAACTATCACGCAAGCACCTCCCAATCACCTTCACCTACAGGCTCGGTGGGGTTTGTGTACTCTGTCACACTGCCTTTGAGTATATCCAGTGGATTACGTTCAATTTTCCGGTACCGGCGTACCTCAATCGTAGGCTTACCGTGGTCGGTCACAATGACCGCATCACCGCTCGACTCAACCCGACGAAACAGCTCCAGCGCCTTGGCCTTGAACTGTGATTTAGATACCTGTTTATGCATAGCTATAATCATAGTCACATTACGATAGTCATTAGTGTATCAAAAAAGATGACCTCGGCAAGCGGCCTGCCTTCCTTGGTGTTCCTCTCCTCAGGAAGCGACCACCGCTCTGGAATATATCAACGCCGTCCGCTCCGCCTGGGCAAGGCTGATCGAGAAAGACTACGACGTAGATCTACTCACCTGTCCCCACTGCGGAAGTGAGATGCGTTTTCTGGCGGTGATAGAGAAGGCGCCGGTCATAGAACAGATACTGCGTCATGTAGGTGTTTGGGATTCGCAGTCGCCGCTACGAGTGGATGATTGGCCGCAGGACGGCAAGATACCACTTATTTACTTATGGGCCGTTGCCGGATATTGCTTGAGAAGGGTAAGGGTGTGTTTGTCTTCAGGGTGGTGAAATTGTACTGTTTTGCCGGAAAGTGTGACGGTTGTTGACAGGGGTGATATTTGGAGGTGAGAATGGAGGCATAATCCGTATGGAACCGGTGAAGGAGAAGAAGAAGGGCACGGATTCAAGAGCTGGCAAGGAGCGATGTGGGCTTGTTCTCTTCGCTTAGTAAAAGCAAATTCCTATCCCTAAGCAAATTTTTATCCCTCTATCCCTAAAACACTAAATTGTAGGAAAAAGAATGCAAGAAGAATGGGTAAAGCAAATGCAGAATCAAGTGAATACACTTGAAAAGCTTGAACAGTATATCAATGTCTCTGACCGAGAAAGAGAGGCAATTACGGGTTTGGATACCAGGTGGGGGATGCCACCTTATTTTGCATCGTTAATGGATAAGGATGATCCGAATTGTCCAATCCGAATGCAGATGATTCCATCCATGAAAGAACAGGTTAATCAGCATGGAATGACAGACTACCTGGTCTGGAAAGAGAATAGAGCGACCGAGGAAGTTCGTCCAGACAGCATTGCCCGCCAGTATCATGATCGAATAGCTTTTACCGTTTTAGAAACTTGTGCTGTCTATTGTCGGCACTGCTTCCGTAAGGAGCTGGTTGTCGATCAGGAATTGCAGCTGCGTTTTGACCTTGATGAGGGGCTGGATTGGATTGCTGAACACACGGAGATTCGCGATGTCCTGATTACGGGTGGAGATCCATTGCTTTTGTCAGATGATAAATTAGAATACCTGATTACCAAGCTTCGTGAAATTCCACATATTGAAATGATTCGTATCGGCTCCCGGCTACCTATCGTTCTACCGCAGCGCATTACAGAAGGATTGAAAAAAGCTATTGGAGGCTTCCACAAAGTTCCGGTTTGGATCAATACTCAGTGTAATCATCCGAAAGAGATTACTGAAAAAACAGCAAAAGCGGTTTATGAGCTGATGAGTTGTGGAATTAATGTGGGTAATCAGGCGGTATTGTTGAAGGGGGTAAATGATGATGTAAAGACCTTCAAAGAACTACATCTAAAATTACTGCGTACTCGCATACGACCCTACTATGTTTTCTATTGTGAAGCGGCTCCTGGAATCGACCATTTCCGTACTTCGGTGGAAAAAGGCGCTGAATTGATACGTGATGCAATACGTGGTCATACTACCGGCCTGGCACAACCGATGTACGTGCTGGCAACCAACATCGGTAAGATTCCATTAATGCCAGATTATTATATAGCCGATAAAAATGAGAAAGAGTACACATTACGAAACCATAAAGGTGAAACAACCAAGATCCCTAATATCCCTGAATAAGAAAGTTAAGGGGGGCTGTGCGGCTGGGCAACCCAGGAGACCCTATCGGGTCTTTCAAGAAGAGAGAGTATGCCGGACAAGCGATAACAAAATGAGAAAGGTAAACCACCCGATAGAGAGTTGGATGGCGGCATAGTAGCAAAGAAAGCCCACAGCGACGCTAACTTCCGGTTCACCCGTCGCTTAGCAAAAGCAAATTCCTATCCCTTTGTGGTAAGAGGGGCTGGCTCATCAATGGACATGCTGAATAAATTCGCGAAGCCGATCGTTTTCCGGATTGCTGAGCAGTTCCTTCGGCGGGCCATCGGCAGCAATCTGGCCGTCCTCTATGAAAATGAGACGAGTGCCGACCTTGGTGGCAAAACTCATTTCATGGGTCACGACGATCATCGTCATGCCTTCTTCGGCCAGATCCTGCATGACCTGAAGCACTTCATGACGAAGCTCCGGATCGAGGGCGGAGGTCGGCTCGTCGAACAGCATCAGCTTTGGCTTGATCGCAAGGGCGCGGGCGATGGCTACGCGTTGCTGCTGTCCACCGGAAAGCTCGCTGGGGTAGCTATGGGCCTTATCGCTAAGGCCGACTTTCTTGAGCAGCGCATAGGCCTGCTCCTCGGCGATCTTCTTCGGTGTGCCGCGCACCCGGCGTGGGCCGAACGACACGTTCTCGAGCGTGGTCATCTGAGGGAACAGGTTGAATTGCTGGAAAACCATTCCTGCCTCTTGACGAATAATGCGAACACTGCCTGCACCGTCATTGACGCTGTATCCATCGACAATCAGATCCCCGCCACTGATTTCCTCGAGAGCATTGATGCATCGCAGTAATGTGGACTTGCCTGACCCGGAGGGGCCGATCACGACGAGTTTTTCCCCGGCTTCGATCTTCAGATCGACTTTGTCGAGAATGGTTAAATCGCCAAAACATTTCGTTACCTGTTTGAATTCTACGATACTCATAGGATGCGCATCCTTTTCTCGGTGATCCGCAGGATCAGTGTCAGCGTGCCGGTCAGGATCAGGTAGAGGATCGCCACACCGGACCAGATTTCAACAGCACGAAAGCTGGCAGCCATAATTTCCTGGCCCTGACGGGTCAATTCGCCAACACCGATCACGATGAACAAGGATGTATCCTTCAGGCTTATGATGCATTGGTTGCCGAGCGATGGGATCATGCGGCGGAATGCCAACGGCCCGATGATATAAACAAACACCTTCCAGAACGGCAGGCCAATCGCCAAGCCGGCTTCCTTCAATCCTTTGTTGATTGACAGAATAGAACCCCGCACGATCTCCGCTATATAGGCGCCGGCATTAATGATGATTGATATTACCGCCGCTGAGATTGGGTCGATCCGAATATCTGCCAGCATCGGCAGCGCAAAATAGATGAACATCACCTGCACCACGATCGGCGTGCCGCGAATAATCTCAATATATAAAAATGCGATCGCATTGACGACTTTATTGCCATAAGCGCGCATTAACCCAGCTACGCCACCAAGGATGAACCCGCCAAAAATGCCCGCTAGTGAAATGAATATGGTCAGCTTCACGCCGACCAGCAATTGCGGCATGGCGTCCCATATGACGCTCCAATCAAATTCCATAAAACCTGCCCTCTTAAAAGTCGTGAACTTAGAAGAAAGCACGCCGGCAGAAGCAGGCGTGCTTTTTGACTGTAAGGTTCTTATTTGGGCGGCAAAGAGCCGAACCATTTTTTATAGATGTTGTTGTAGGTTCCGTTCGCCTTCAACTTGGCAAGGGAGCCATTGACCTTGGTAACAAGATCACTGCCTTTGGGAAACGCGATGCCATACTCATGCGCCATCATTTGCGTGCCAACCGACTTCACTTTGCCCTGGCCATTTTTCTTAATGAAATACAGCACGTTCGGCGTATCGTGCATCGCGGCATCGACACGGCCGGTCATGACTTCAAGATAGGCATTGTCGATATTAGGAAACATGCGCAATTCGGTGTTCTTGAAATTTTCCTTGGCATAGTCGGTGGCCGATGTGCCCGTCTTCACGGCGAGTTTCTTTCCATCAAGATCGGCAGCCTCTTTTATGGAACTATCGGAAGGCACCATCAAAAGAAAGCCGCTATCGTAATACCCATCGGAGAAATCGATAACCTTTTGGCGTGAAGGCTTGATGGTGATGCCGGCAAGACCAGCATCGACCTGGCCTGTCTGCAGGCCGGGGATGATCCCGTTGAAATCCATCGGTTGAAGCTTGTAATCCAGGTTCAAATCCGTGGCGATGGCATCCCATAGATCGATATCAAAGCCGACATATTTGTCACCGTCCCTATATTCGAATGGTACGAACGCCGTATCCGTTGCGACGATCAACTGCTTTGCACTCACTGCTGTGGTGGCAACCATGGCAGCCGCAATCAGCGCCACGCCTGCAATTTTTCCAATCTTAAACATAGTGTTTTATCTCCCAGTTTGGTTGTGCATCGATTTTTTTTGCCAACTCTATAACCCCACAAATATAACGGGTTTTTCCCAGCTTGTCACATTTAAAATTCTGCAGAGCAGAAATCGATGGGGTTAGACTTGATTGATATTATTTCAAGGTTGTAATGGTTAAAAAAATATCCAACCAAGCCCCGCTGATGCGGGGCTTTTACCTTACCTATTTGTCGCTACCCAGATGTTGAGTTGCCTGAAGCAGGACTTCATCACAGTGACTGAATAACCAGCTCGTTTGGGACTCATCCCGAGTTGAGAGCTCTTGCCTGATATCAGTAATCAGTTGCAGGGTTTCACTCGGTAGCAGTCCGGGCTGTACCAGTGTTGAGTCGATCAACTCCAGTGTCGCCTCCGCAGTAGCATCAAGCCCCTGCCAGAGCAGCAGCGCCTGTAGGGCAGTCTCCAGTGCCTCGCCTATCGGTGCGAGTGCTTCCATTTTAAAGCCGCCGGTAGCGAGCACCTTCGCCATCTTCCACGGGTGATCACAACGGCTCAGGTGTTTGCGGGAGTCGCTCAGCCTTTTTGAGGTGTCGTCACTCTCTGATGCCTGGTAGAGGATTCTGCTATTGCCTTCATCGGCACTCAAAACACCGGACGCTATCAACTGTAAAATCGTGCTGTGGGTTTTCCGGTCGAGCAGCTTCAGTTGCAGTGCCTGTTGCGGAAAGAGTTGACTGATCTGATGAGTCAACGCCGCCTGCAGGGTCTCACTTGTTCGGCTGGCTACCACCAGAAGGGTCTGCTGTCCCCCTTCTCCATGTAACTCGATCCGTTCCAGTTGTCCGCTCCAGCGCTTGATTATCTCATTGCAGAGGTTGTCGTAGGGGTCTGCCGGGGGTGCCTGTGGTGCACTCTTCTCATCCCCTATCAGGGCTTCGAGCCGTTCAAGGAAGGCGCTGCGACCGGAGGGTAGGTTCATCTCGCTCTCACCCTTGCCATCCACCACCCCTTCGGCGAGAAGGCGCTTCTGCTCCAGCAGCGAGAGCATGCGGTGCTCGATGGTGTTTTCTGCAACAAGGTTGATCACCTGCACTGTGCGCTTCTGATGTTTGCGCCAGGCGCGGGCGATGCGCTGCTCCAGTTTGGCCGGGTTCCACGGCATATCCAGGTTGATCACCACATTGGCCGCCTGCAGGTTGAGTCCAACAGCACCAGAGTCGGTGGAGAGAAAGAGTCTGCAATCGGGGTCGCTTTTGAAACGGCGGATCTCCTCACGCCGTTTTGGCTGGGGCACCTTGCCGGTGTGCCAGGCGTAACCCAGCCCCATCTCATCGGCCCGTCCCCGAACCAGTTGCAGCATACGTTCCCACTCGGAGAAGATAATGATCTTATTATCCCCACTCTCCATCAGATCCTGAAGGATACTGCCAAGTTCCTTCAGTTTGGGTGAGATGAGGCAATTCTGGTCGAGAATATAAGGGGTGTCGCAGAGCATGCGCATACAGGCGAGGTGGCGTTGCAGCTGCTCCATCTCCTCTTTTTTCAGCGGACGCCTTTTCGCCATGGCGGCCAGACGGGCGGCTCTTGATTCGTACTCTCCGTAGCGCAGCAACTGCTCTTTGTGCATGGGCACCAAATAGGTATTCACCGTTCGACCGGGTAGTTCCCCCTCCACCGCCTCCTTGCGTCGGCGCAGCATGACCGGTTTTAGCCGTTGGTGCAGCAGGTCAAGGTTCTTGTAGCCTTCGGCGCGCCCCTTCTCATCCAGCTTGTAGAAGTCCCGGTTGAAGCGGAACAGGGGGCCGAAGATCTGTGGGTCGAGAAATTGAACGATCGAGTAGATCTCATCGATACGGTTCTCCACCGGGGTGCCGGTCAGGACAAAAGCGTAGGGACTTTTCAGCTGCTTGATTGAGGCGGCGGTCTTGGTTTGCCAGTTCTTGATGCGCTGGGCCTCGTCGAGAATGATAACGTCCGGGGCAAGGGTGTTGTTAATCTCTTGGGTATCCGAGCGAATCTGCTCGTAACTGGCAAGGTGGAAGAGAACGGGGTGGCTGTATTGGCGCAGACGGGTTGCACGGGAGCCCTGAATAATCTGGCTGGAGAGGTCGGTGAACTTGGCGATCTGCTCTTCCCACTCCCCCTTGAGTGATGCGGGAGAGACCACCAGTACCCGCCGGATATTCTGGGTGCGGCGCAATAGCTCACAGGCGGCGATTGCCTGCACGGTTTTGCCCAGCCCCATCTCATCCGCCAGCAGCGCACGCCCGGTGAATGCCAGATGCAACATCCCCTCCTGCTGATAGGTGTAGAGGCTATGCTTGACCAGGTCGAGGCTCATATTGCCCGCTGCCGCTTCGGTCTCGAAGTGTCGTCTGCCGCGAATCTGCTGT
>JBEVXT010000135.1:0-8111 GCA_040505955.1 Sedimenticola sp.
ATATCGCCCTGCCGTTCTTCCTGGCAGGTTTGGTGCTGGTGCGCAGCCAATGCCATTAACTTAGGTGGAAAATTCCCCGTAAACTTCAGGCTCGTCATTCCCGCGTAGGCGGGAGTAGTGGTGCAGGGATGCACCGTTTACGGACCTAAGGATGGAATCCAGGGGGGACAGCGCTCCGTAGCGCTGGATACCCGCCTGCGCGGGTATGACGGGAAAGAGGGAAGTTCGACCACTGGGTTCCAACCTATGCAGGGATGACCATGGTGTTAAGCTTAAGTTAATGACATTGGGTGCGCAGCCAGAGGAACAAAACGGCCTGAACTGTCTGAAACTGTTGACGGCTACTGGACGGGGCTTGCACTTTTTTACCCCTCCTCGAATTGATAGTGCGGACTGTTTTGGAAGGAAGCCGCTGTTTGCCAACTCCCTTTTTTATCAATATGGCTACCCCATTCGAAAATCTATATTAAGGCGTAGGAACGAACTTGTTCGCGATTGGCTCCGAGCACAGGGGGAGTACCGATTGCGAACAAGTTCACTCCTACCCTGAGTGCTTTGGGTGATGGGTGTCCTGTTGCTGTTCCAACTTCATATCTATTCTGTATGCAGTCGGAATGGAATTGAGCATCAAGCCTGGTAAACCGCCGGCGGTTACCCGATTAGCTGCTAACCTACCTGATAGCATCCCATTCTGGTACAGCCTTTCGCTTTGGAACAGCATCAAGTACTTTTTTAACTTTAGATTTAAGATCAGCAATACTCTTTTGTGATATTCGTGACTCAATAACCGACAGCGCTTCTATTTGACTCAGCTGCGTAGTCAAAAAATAATTAGCCAGGTTATTTAAGGAGACCCCTTGATGTTTGGCTTCATGCTCGAGGCGAGACTTTAATTCAACAGGAACCCTTAAAGTAACAATTTGTGTTTTACTCATTTTCACACCTCCAAAGGTAATAAAAATCTCCAGGTGTTATCACTTTGAATGGATAGCTTTTTAACTCCCCTCTCTTAAAGTCCTTACTATTTGAGGTAATCATGTAGTGGCTATTGCTCATAAATGCACACTCAACAAATAAATTATCATTTTCATCAAACAAGTTCGGACGTAAACGAAAGTAGATTGAATGTTTATCTGCAAGTAATACCAAGAGATCGATCACATCTTCTATTTGATCTTCAGATAGATTCAGCTTTTCCAGTATCTCCTCTCTTTTCAACACGTCATCGTATTCAAGGATTACTGGAGTAGATAAAGCAATATTCAATTTTTCTTCAATAACGAGGTTAAGAATACGATGTGATGCCCCTGACTGGCTCATCAAGGCAGCGAGTATTACATTAGTATCCAGAGTAATAATCATCTATTAATGATAGTGTATACGCATACATTTTGCAATCACCAAACACACCGACAGACACCAAGAGCATTGGTCTCGTTGCCTCAATACTCCGCTGATTTATTGATGGGAGTCTCAATCTCGCCAACTGGGATGGCAGCAATGGCGAGGCGGGTTCAAAGCACACCCACACGACCTGGTACTGGCTGGTGTTACCGCCGGAACTCGATATCGCCAGGGTCTACGGTATGCCTGCAGGTATCGCCCTGCTGTTCTTCCTGGCGGGTTTGATGCTGGTGCGCAGCCAGAGGAACAAAACGGCCTGAACTGTCTGAAACCGTTGCAGGCTGCTGATCACGAACAAGTTCGCTCCGCGCTGAGTGCTTTGGATGATGGGTGTCCTGTTGCTGTTGTTCAATAACGAGGTTAAGAATACGATGTGATGCCCCTGACTGGCTCATCAAGGCAGCGAGTATTACATTAGTATCCAGAGTAATAATCATCTATTAATGATAGTGTATACGCATACATTTTGCAATCACCAAACACACCGACAGACACCAAGAGCATTGGTCTCGTTGCCTCAATACTCCGCTGATTTATTGATGGGAGTCTCAATCTCGCCAACTGGGATGGCAGCAATGGCGAGGCGGGTTCAAAGCACACCCACACGACCTGGTACTGGCTGGTGTTACCGCCGGAACTCGATATCGCCAGGGTCTACGGTATGCCTGCAGGTATCGCCCTGCTGTTCTTCCTGGCGGGTTTGATGCTGGTGCGCAGCCAGAGGAACAAAACGGCCTGAACTGTCTGAAACCGTTGCAGGCTGCTGATCACGAACAAGTTCGCTCCGCGCTGAGTGCTTTGGATGATGGGTGTCCTGTTGCTGTTGTCGTGACTGTTGTTGTGAGCTTTTAGCTTAATTTATTGCTTCGCCGACGAAAGGCGACCAGGCCCAAGAGCGCGGAACCAAACAGCCAAACCGCCGCCGGCAGAGGCACGGCGCTTACATTCACGCCCAGAGTACCATCGCTGTAGAGGGTGCTGATATCCCACTCCAGGTCTGCATTGGTAAAGTCCGGCAGCAGGAGCGCCTGAAAGGGATCGATCACCGAGTTGACACCGGAAAAATCGAACAGTTGAAAGCTGTCACCGGCCTCAGCCATGAAGCCGCCGAAGAAGGTTACCTCAAGGCCCACGTCGGTGAGATCCAGAATGTCACCGGTGAAGATGATCTGATCGAAGTCCGTACCGGCCACCCCGCCATTGCCCGCCAGCTCCATAAACAGTGTGCTGGTGGAGGAGAAATCCACATCGTTCATGGTGATAATTCCGGGGCTGTTGCCCACATGTACACCGCCGTGGAGGGTGGTGTTGGTCACCGTACCGCTACCGTGCAGATCACCGTGCAGGTCGAGGCCGGTGGCGTCACCGGCCAGTTCGCCGCCACCGAGATCCAGGCCTTGGGTGGTGGTGATCGTGCCGTTACCGTCGATGCTTTTGCCGTTCAGCTCTACGGTTTTCGCCTTCAACTCGCCGCCTGTCAGGGTGACCGTACCCTGATCCCACAATTTGAGTGTCTCTTTCACATCCACGACACCGCCTGTACCAACCGTCAGCGTACCCGTGCCGCCGGCGGCTGTAGCACTGCCGCCCACGTACAGTGAGCCGCTAGTGGTCCAGGTGGATTTATTCCCATTGATGTCCGCCCCTGCCACCGTCACCTCACCATCACCGCCTGCTTCCCAGCCGATGTAGCCCGCTGAACTAGTCACCCTGCCGCCATCTGCCACGCTGAGTTTGCCGGTACCGGATGAGCCGACGTGGAGAACACTGGAATTACTCCATGTCGAGTCCGTTCCGGTCACTGTTGCCGTGCCGTCACCTGTCGAACTCCTGCCGATATGGCTCCAGGTGTTGGAGAGCGCGCCGCCCTCTTTCACGGTGAGCACCCCGGTACCCGACTGGCCCAGGTAGAGGCCATTTGAGTTGCTCCAGATAGAGTTCGCACCGGACACCTCCACCTCGCCATGAGAACCTGCCTGGGCGCCAATATTTACAACACTGGTCAAGGTATTAGCGAGGGTACGGCCGTTGCTGACACCCAGTTGACCGGCGCCGCTGTCGCCGATGGTAAAGTTGCCGGTTCCCGTCAGGTTCCAGTCGGCATTGAGCTGCGCGGTCTGGTTGGTATCACCGCCGATCCAGATGTCGTACTGGTGTAGTTGCAGGTGTGTGTTGTCGAGAGCAGCTGGGTTGAAATTCAAAGTTTTTGTCATCTTGAACTCTAGTTTGGCAGTACCCGGTGCCAGGGTCGTCACGTCGCCCGACTGGCTGGCCCATGATCCGTTGGTGCCAGTAATGCCCAGGTTCGACTCACCCAAGTTGTTACCTGCTGCATCCATCTGGGTCAGACTAATTTTTGAGTTCGTGCCTAATTTGTAGCCGCCATAGCGTGCGAAATAACCGCTCGATTTCAGACGGAAAACGTCAAACCCCTCAGTCACTAGGTCAACGGTCTGGGAAGCACTGGCCTCCTCCTGATATGGACTGGAGAGCCAGTATCGGTTGCCATCCTGAGGGTTGGGCGAGGGGTTATACAGGGAATCGGTGTAGATACTCGAGTTGACTAATTGCCAGCCACTGGTTCCAGCTTCAAAGCTGTGATTCAAGAGGATGTTTGCACCATCCACCGGTGCGGCGAGTGCCGGGCCGGAAAGAACAGCGGCTGCCAGGGCAGTGCAGCCTAAAATAGTAGAGCGAATAGCCATCCCAATCTCCTTATTAATTATCACCGGGATGCCCGGCGATTATACTTATGCCTATTCCACAGGTTATTGCGAATCTGCACAACCTTACTTAGTACAGGTAGAGCCTGCACTTTAGTACAGGTCAGGCGGGCAGTGTGATGTGAAAGACAGCACCCTGTTGGGGGGTGGATTCACAGGAGATGGATCCACCGTGACGATTGACGATCTGTTTGCTGATGGCCAGGCCAAGGCCGCTGCCGGAGGTTTTTCCGAAGGTGGTGAAGGGTTCAAAGATTTGGGCCTGAATACCTTCAGGAATACCCGGGCCATTGTCGCTGAAACCGAAAACCAGCTGCCTGGCCTGTTTGTGTACGCTGATGACAAATTCAGGTGAGTCGGCCGCATTTTGGACCAGGCTCTCCCTGGCGTTTCCGGCGAGGTTGAGAACCACCCGCTTGAACGCATCCGGATCGATGAGAGCACGGCCATCGTAATGGGAGAGATAGCGCAAGCTTATTTGGTGTTTGTCGAAATCGCCCTGGATCAGGAAAACCACCTCTTGCATATATTCGTTCAGGTTGACGGTTTGCTTTACCAGGGGCCGCTCTCTGCTGACAAACTGCAGGATGTCGAAGGAGAGATTGGAGAGGCGGCTGGTCTCCTTCTCGATCATCGACAGATACTTTTCTCGGGTATCCTCACCATTGCCGTCTGTTCTGGCGATGGTTGCAGCCAGTTTGATGGCATCCAGGGGTGTGGTCAGGTCATGGACCACCTCGGTGGCCATTCTGCCGATGGCGGTCAGGGCTCTGGCCTGGTTCATCTCCTGTTGGATTTTGGCCATCCGGTTGATCATCGCAAGGGCCATGCCGAGGATCAGAAACAGGCCGCCATACTCGCCAAGGTACAAAAAGGAGTAGACGCGCGTTTCAACGAGTGTGTCATTGATTCCGCACAACAGGAATAACAGCGCACCGATCAGGATGGGACGTGCAACACTATTACCCGCTCTGTAAGATCGAAAAATCAGGTTCAGCGTGGGCAGAATGATGACATAGGCGGAAGTCAGTATCAGTATTTTCATCGTCTCCATTGCCGGGCTGCCCTGGAAAGCCACATAGGAGAAGTTCATGAAATCAACAGAAATCGTCACCAGTTGTTCCTGTTCGCTGACTAGGCTGAGGCCCAACATAATTAGCATCTCAAGGAGGCAGACAGCCGTCAGTATCCAGGGGATTTTTCGTGAACCCTGATCGGTGAAATCATAGACAAAATGGATAAATGCGGCGGGAAACAGCGGAAAGCTAATGTAAAAAATCTTGACCCAGAATAGATGATTGGCAAACGCGCTGACGTTGTAATTCATAAAACAGATCAACGCGAACAAGCACATGTATAAACAGACCAAAGTAAACGACAGATTGGTCCGGTTGGCTGGCCCCTTTAAGTACAGGTAAAAATGAAAAATGGCCACATACAAGGAAATCGAAATTGTGACCAAGGGCAGTATCTGTATAAGATTCATGATCGGGAGTATCTTATTATATTTGGTAATTATTCAGCACTATGTCGTAACTGTTCAGATTGCCCCTAAAATCCGTCAGTTCAAGGCGCAAAATGTGAGTTTACAGGCGTAAATGATCATTTTGTAACGCTGAAATTGCGGGTTTTAGGGGTGAGCTGAATAGTTACTATATTTTTAACTATTCAGCTATACCTATTTTTGGGGCTGTTTTCACCAGGGGTCGGAGTCGATTGCGTCGAGATGGGTGGTAAATGCACCTTATATACGGCGCAACCGACTCCGACCCCGAACCGAGCTAAATAGTTACTTATATTTTTTGAATAAATCGCTCTCATTCCGACGTGGATGTTATTCCACCAATCCCCTCTCGTGAGCGATACGGATCATATCGGTCAGGGTATTCGTCTGCAGTTTTTCCTTGATATTTTTTCGGTGAAAATTCACCGTGGATATGGTGATGCTCAAGTGGCTGGCAATATCTTTCCGGCTGAGACCCTCAACGCTGAGGCGAAGTATGTCGTTTTCCCTGGAGGTGAGTTTTTCACCCCTGCCGCCCTGGGAGGTCATGTGCATCAATTGGATTCTGGGGGAGAGTGCCTTTTCCCCTTTGTTGATGCTCATTAAAAAAGGCAGGATCATGTCCGAGATATCGTTCTTGGTCAGATAGCCATTTGCGCCAAGAGCCATCGCCTCTTCTACCAAACCCGCTGAACACATTTGGCTCATGATCATGACTTTTTTTTCCGGGTAATTCTCTTTGAGCCTTTGAAGTGCCTGTATCCCATCCCTGTTATTGGGCATCTTCATATCGAGGATCACAATATCGCAGGGGGAAGTCTCAATGACCTTGAATAGCTCTGCGGCGTTTTCAACCTCGGCGACAACGGCAAAGTCTTCCGAACCATTGATGATGTGCGACAACCCCACCCGAAATACCGGATGATCATCCGCAATAATGACAGTCTGTTTTGTCATAGACAATAGGTTAGGGATAGAAATATGTTTTTGTCAGGCAAAGCGAACGAAAACGCATCGTCCCCTGAATCCGTACCATTTTTCTTCTCATTCACCTTTTCTATTTTTGTGGTATGGGAATTATCGCCCTTCAGCACTGTTGCAGTCAATTACTACAGTATTTTCCACCCGCCTGCCCCCTAAGCCGGTAAAGCCGGAACCAAGCCCCAGGTGTTAATGCACTCTGTAGGTGCGCATTTATGCGCGCTACGCTCTCTGTGGAATCCGGCAGTGGGCCATAGGGGAAATAAAGTGCCGTGTGACGATCACGACCACCATGCTCCGGTCATCCACTAACCGGATCGGGATTGGGCAGCTCCAGCAGATGAATCTGCTGCTGCCCCAACCATAGCCAGACACCGGAAAAACCAAGATCAGGCCGATCTTCCATCAGCAGTAATCCCAGTACCCCCTGATAGAAGCCGAGTACCCGTTTGGTATCGGCAACGATCAGACTGATATGGTGGAGCCCCGTAATCTCACTCATTCCAACAACTTCGCGTGGGCCGCCGCCAGCCGCGCCACCGGCACACGGGGTGCAGAGCAGGAGACATAGTTGAGCCCGGCACGATGGCAGAAGGCAATAGATGAAGGGTGGCCGCCGTGCTCACCACAGATACCGACACTGAGGTCTGACTGTATGCTCCTGCCCCACTCCACCGCCAGCTTCATCAGCTTACCGACACCCTTCTCATCCAATACTTCGAAGGGGTTGTCCTGAAGAATACCGTTCTCGTTGTACATCGGCAGGAATTTATTCTCAGCATCCTCACGTGAGAAGGAGAAGGTGGCCTGGGTCAGATCATTGGTGCCAAATGAGAAGAACTCTGCTTCCTCAGCGAGTGAATCGGCACGCATACAGGCACGCACCACCTCGATCATGGTGCCGAAGCGGAAATTGACCTTGCAGTCACAGTTCTTCTCAACGTCAACACGAATCTTATTCACATAACCTTTTACATGGCGCAGTTCTTGAGCGGTACAGACCTGAGGTACCATAATCTGCGGGTGCACCTCAACGCCCTTGGCGGCACACTCCGCCGAGGCTTCCATCACCGCTCGGATCTGCATCTGATAGATCTCAGGGAAGGTGATACCGAGGCGTACACCACGGTGCCCGAGCATCGGGTTGGTCTCGTAGAGCGCTCGTACTTTTCGCAGCATCGTCTCCTTCTTGGCGATAGCCTCCTCCACCAGTTGCAGATCGACCAGGTGGCGCATACTGGCAGCTTCTGTTTTCGCCTGCCCCGCTTCATGGAGAAGCGACATGGTGCTGGCCAGCACCTCCATACCACTTGCCGTACTGCGCAGATGATGAAGCTTCTCCAATTCACTCTGTAGCTGCTGTTCAGCAGGCAGGAACTCGTGAATGGGTGGGTCGAGCAGGCGGATAGTCACCGGCCGTGGCGACATCGCCTCAAAAATAGCGACAAAGTCAGCACGCTGCATCGGCAACAGCTTAGCCAATGCATCCTGACGCTGGA
>JBEVXT010000136.1:0-2988 GCA_040505955.1 Sedimenticola sp.
CGTGGTATCGCTACACATCTGAATCGAGCAATTGATGCGACGGAACTTTCACCCGTTAGATTAAGGCCTTCTCGGCCGCTACCCTGACCCTTTTTCTGTGCAGCCTTGATCTCCTTTGCTTTCATTTTGCGGCTCGCGTTGGCGATATCCACCGTGCCGTTGATCATTGCGGCAATGCCTGTTCCTGATCCGCCACCTGAGACGGCCAGCGCCACATCCGGCTTAACCTCACGGTAGTGCTCAGCCCAGGCCTGGGCAACATTCACCAGAGTATCAGACCCTTTATTCTGGATAACGGTACGGTCAGAAGCATTAGCAGACAGGCTCGAGAACAGGGTGGCGGTAGCCAGTGAAGCCACAATAGACAGTTTTTTATTCATGGTTCCCGCGGATGATGATGTAGTTTGCAAACAAGCAAATAACAACAAAGCGATACAAAGTTTAAAAGTCAGTTGGATTGACTATTCCAGCTCGGAGGTTTGATCTCTTACTTGATCCTGACTGACAATTTCTGCACTGCTGCAAGGCTTTGTTTCAAGTTAAAGACGACTATATGACACTTTTATTACGGTTTGATGACAGGATGGCTTTTGCTCGTGATTGCTCCGGCATGGGAGATGCCAGAAAGAGTGGCGTGTCGGTGATTACGGTTGACTGAGGGAGTATTTCTTATGGGATCAAAGCTTCCGCTTCTGCTCACACGCCTTGCCTGCACCCATGCAGGTAAGAGACAAGCGAGATCGGTGAAAATTTGTGAAATATCAGGGCTATCAATCAGCCCGCAGTTCAGAAAACTGCACGGTCGCCCGGGAAACAGCAGCTGAAGGTACTTCCAACACCCGGCTTGCTCTTCACTTTGAGCTTGCTGCCGTGGTGGGAAAGTACGTGCTTGACGATGGCCAGGCCGAGTCCGGTGCCGCCGCTCTGGCGTGAACGCCCTACATCGACCCGGTAGAAACGTTCGGTGAGGCGGGGAATATGCTCGGATGCGATGCCAATACCCGTATCGGTCACCGAGAAACAGGGGGTGGAGTCAACCAAGCTCCAGCGCACAATGATCTCCCCCCCTGCCGGGGTGTAGCGGACAGCGTTATAGACCAGGTTGGAGAAGGCGCTCTCCAGCTCCTGGGCCTGCCCCAGCAGCAGCAGCTTCTTATCGATATCCAGGGTAAAGCGGTGCAGCTGCTCACCGCTCAGCCAGCGTGCGCCATCGAGAATAGTTGAGAGCAGCGCCTGTACCACCACCACGGTCTCCTCACTGCGTTTATCCCCCATCTCCAGACGGGAGAGCAGCAGCAGGTCGTCGACAATACGCTGCATCTGTTTGGTCTGATACTCCATCTGCAGAAAGATATGCTTCCAGGGTGTCAGCGCCTCATCCGGGCTGTCCTGCAGGCTCTCCAGATAGCCATGTACTACCGTCAGTGGGGTACGGATCTCATGGGAGACGTTGGCGACAAAGTCGCTGCGCACCACCTCCAACTGGTTTAGACGGGTGATATCCCGTGCCTGCAGCAGGCGCTTGCCCTTGCCGTAGGGAACAACCCTGATTTCCAGACTTATATTGCTATTCACCGGCGAGGGAATCTGCAGGGGGTGGCTGTAGTCACCTTCTGCCAGGTAGTCGCCAAATACCGGATCCTTCACCAGAGTACTGATTGCCACCCCGGTATCACGTTTGCGTTTGAGTCCAAGAACCTTCGCCGCCACGCTGTTCCACCACTCGATACCGCCCTGGGTATCCAGCACCACAATGGCATCAGGCAGGGCGCCCGTAGATTCCAGAAAACCACTTAGCATTTTACCCATGTTTGCGCTTGCTCTTGCACACGCCGAGCTCAACAGCTGCCAGTTCGATGCGCCAGGGCCTCTCCAGACTCATATTCAGCTGACCCGCTCCGAAAAGCGATAACCAGCGCCACGCACTGTCTGCACCAGACCCTCGACACCAAACGGTTCCAGCGCCTTGCGCAGTCTGCGGATGTGAACATCGACGGTGCGCTCTTCGACATAGACATTTATCCCCCACACCTGATCAAGCAACCGGGTGCGGCTGTATACTTTGTCACGATGCGTCATAAAGAAGTGCAACAACCGAAACTCAGTGGGGCCCAACTCCACCTCCTGGCCGGCGACGCTGACCCGGAATGAAGAGGGATCGAGCTGCAAAACACCCGCCACCACCGTCTCTTCGGTGGCGTGGGGCGTCAACCGACGCAGTATCACCTTGATACGCGCCATCAGTTCACGTGGAGAGAAGGGTTTGGTGACGTAATCTTCGGCGCCGCACTCCAATCCCCGTACCTTGTCATCCTCCTCGCCTCTGGCGGTGAGCATGATCACTGGGATATCACGGGTGCGTTCATCCTGCTTCAGCTCACGGGTCAGCTCGATACCGCTGGTGCCGGGAAGCATCCAGTCCATCAGAATCAGATCGGGCTGCCTGTCGGCCAATTGTCGCCTGGCAGCTTGGGCATCCTCTGCCTCGATAGTCTCAAATCCACCCTGGCCCAGGGCGAAATTTACCATCTCCCTGATTGCGGGTTCGTCTTCAACGATCAGAATCAGCGCTGTCATAGCCTGCCTAACAATCCAGTGAAATCAAAGAGTCACTATTCAGCTCATGGAACCAGGGTACTGTTGAAGCGGCGTCTATACCAAATAAACCCCACAGGGCGACACCCCATTAAAGATGTAAAACCAATGCCGCTGAATAGCTTTGGGATATTAAACCAGGGTGACTGTTACCGTTTGATGACAGCCACTCACTTTATCCGGGACAGGCTCACCAGCTGAAAAGCACCCACTGGGGAATGGCGGTATGGGTTGGGTGGTCATCCTCGCGGGCATCCATCTCGCCGTCGCCGTTAGTGTCGAGCAGATAGTAGGGAGGACCTGCCGCCGGCGTGATCTTCTCCATGTAGACCCGGCCGTTGACGCTGTAGCGCTGCACGGTACCGCGGTTATCCTCGGTGATAATCACATCAG
>JBEVXT010000137.1:0-2629 GCA_040505955.1 Sedimenticola sp.
CTATGACAATGCTCTGGCGTTGGCTATAGGTGCCAATGTCGGTACCACAATTACTGCAGTATTAGGATCATTGACATCCAATACGGAGGGCAAACGACTCGCACTGTCTGACGTATTGTTCAAGGTGTCTGCCGGTATAGTGTTTATACTATCGATGGATCAAATTATGTGGTTGGTTGATCTCATATCTTCTGTCATAGGCATTGCGCAAACTGATTACACTCTCAAGTTGGCTGTGTTTCATACTATTTTCAATGTGGCCGGAGTCATTATCATGGTTCCACTAGTTCACCATCTGGTTCGTCTGGTTACCAAAATCATGCCGGAAATAAAAACCCCTGGTGCAGAGCCTATGTACCTAAATGAATCCGCATTCGAACTTCCTGATACAGCGATGGAATCTGTGCGTAAAGAAACTCTCCATCTATACGACAATGCTTTCGCTATTATTGCCCACGGTCTCTGCCTCCATCGCGACGACATCCTGTCAGAGAAAGATCTACAGGACGTGGTAAATCAGCCGGAAAAACCTATGTCCATCGACATGGAAGACGAATATGGTATAAATATAAAGAGACTTTATAGCGAGATTATCAGCTTCATTAGTAAGGTTAACACCATTATGTCACCAGAGCAGGCCGATGAACTTTTTATGTTACGATCAGCAGGGAGGTACATCGTGGGAGCGATCAATGATACAAAACATATGCATAATAACCTGGTGCAGTATATTGCCTCAGATAACCCGCATATTCGTTCTGAATACAACAAGCTACGGATAGGATTAGGCTCTGTATTACGCAGACTTGAGAAAACCCGTGCAGATGAACAGGGCCTGGATGATGATGTCCTCTCAATGAATATCATCAAGCTGGAGATGGCAGAACATGATCGGACGGTTAATGAGACGATTGAACAATTAATCCGGGATGGTTTGATTACCGCCCAAATGGCAACCTCGCTGATGAACGATTCATCCTATGCTTATGATGTAGCAAAGGATCTTGTACAAATGAGTGAAGTGTTGTTTGCAAAAGGTGATGATGGATATAAAGCTGCAGTACGTAGTGTCCTGCTTGATGAAGATGAAGCCAGTGAAATTATAGAGTCACAAAACATATAGGCTAAACTTGCGGATTAAAACTGATGAAAACTAAAAAATTACTGACTGCCGTCAAGGATTATTTTGATGAAAGTAAAGAAAAGCAACTCAAAAAAAAGAAATACCTGAAACAGGTATTGGAAGAGCTTAAAACCAGGCAGAAATCTCTGCGTAAAAAGTTGAATGAAGAAAAGGATGCCGGGGAAAAAACTACTATCCAGAAAAAGCTGGATATGATTAGCTACCAGCGAAATAAAGGCCTAAAACTATTAAAGGCTCTTCGAACGCCACCAGCCAAGGAGAGCGAAGCGGAGGCTGGTAGACCCCGGTAAGCCGTGAGGCCGCACTGCTTACCCGGCGTGCGTAGCGCCAGAGGGGAAGCAAAGTAGGCATCCGAATACAGCGTCAAGTCATATATGGTCCGCCCCGCATTGCAAGGGAAAGATTGTTGTGTGTAAGAAGGTAAGTTGAAGTCATATATCCGGCATCTTGGTTGCGACGGTCCTTTGTCTCCTGTTCTTTATGCAGCTGCTGCTTCCTGTGGCGTAGAGTGCGTTGGTCGATCTATCACCTCACATGCCTTGAGTTGACATGCACCTGCTGTGACTGCCTCATCAATCGGTTCAATGGCCACTTGGCGGTCTTCGGAAACAATCATTCTTCCTCTCCGTCCTCCCAGATGGCCTGGGCTTTTTTTCGAGTATAAGCAGGGCGGCCGCCTCTGCCAGGGCTTTTTCTTTCCGTCTTAGCGCCTTGTCAAGCCGGTTTGATTTTTTCTTCTCCTTTTGCCAGGACCTTCTCTCTGCCTTGGTGAGCCGTTCTACGTTGTCGTTGCCTGCAGTTGCACCCTCTCTCCAGCGTATAACCTGCTCAGCATAAAGTCCTTTTTGAGGACAGTATTCCGAAAACTCATGTTCATTCAGTACGGCAGTCTCAATGACCACAACTAACTTGTCTTTACCACTCCAGTTTTTCAGATTCTATGGATCTGCAGGCACTAGCTTTCCCTCATTCTGATACTTGTTTTTCCAAGTATACAAGGTGGGCTCTGAAACACCGGCTTCTCGGCTTACTTGAGCTACTGACATGGAGTTCGGTAGCATCATCTTCTCTTTGAATTCTTCACTATGCCGGGGCATTTCTTTATCACTTCCCACCCCCCTGTTGGGGTTAAATTTACTAATTCAAAACAGCGGACATGTATGCTGACACTGGGGGATATGGCTCTCAGGAAAGTTCGTGGGTGGTCGTGTCGGCGAAACCGCCAGCATCCTCGGCCTGCCTCGAAAAACATTGTACCTCACGATGCAAAAGTACGACCTAAAGCGCGAAGATCATAAGTGATTAATTTGACCGATACGGAAATATACACGGGACATGATTGACCCATATTTCCGGCATACGAATTTAGCCAGATCTTTATTTTTTCAAATAAATTTTTCGATATCCAGGCCGGTGGCCGAAACATTGGCAAACGCCTGTAGCTTGCCGGTCGCTTCGGCCTTCTCCACCAACTCACCGACCACG
>JBEVXT010000138.1:0-5357 GCA_040505955.1 Sedimenticola sp.
CAAAGTAACACTTCCCCACCCAAAAAAGGACTTGCCGATAGGAACGTTAAGGAGTATCTATCGGCAGACTGGTTGGGAAGGGAGGTAAAAATATGAAATATTCCATCGTAGTACACAAGGACAGCAACTCTGATTACGGTGTTACTGTTCCAGATATTCCTGGCTGCTATACGGCCGGTTCATCTATGGAAGAAGCAATTGACATGGCCCAGGAAGCAATTGAGTGCCATATTGAGGGGCTTCTTATCGATAGTGATCCAATTCCATTAAGCTCTGCTATTGAAGAACATCAAAAAAACCCCGAGTACAAAAATGGTGTATGGGCAATAGTTGAAGTAGATATAAGCAAACTTTCAGTTAAATCCAAGCGCGTCAATATAACTGTTCCTGAGCGACTGCTTAATACTGTCGATCAATACGCAAAGAAACATGGTGAATCACGTTCAGGTTTACTTGCTCAGGCGGTGACAGAATATATGGCAACTCACCACTAAATTCAAAGACAAAGGGGGCAAGTATCATATTGACGCTTAATCGCTTCCACCCTCCTAACCAATCCGGCATCATGCTCCATTTTAGCTTTGAGGGCCTCAACGGGGTTCCTGTGAATATACCGTGGAAGCTGGAGCTGATAGCTATTATCCTCGATAAGAATGGATTTATACCGTCCGCGAAAGAGGGGGCCATCGGTCTTTCTAAGCCGATTGTAGCGCTGTGTATACTGGCCGTTGATATGGCGCATGGCACGCCCAAGATAGGCTTCAGGTGTCTTTACCAGAAGGTGGTAGTTTCGCATCAGGCAGTAGCACAATGTCTGAAGCCCAAACCGCTGATGTGCCTCCTCAAGGGTACCTGAGCGCAATTTTCTATCCCCTTCCATCCTTTTCAGTTCCTCCTTGTTTTTCGGTTTTGTGCTATTCTCTACATAAATCTACAAAATTGTAGAAGGAGTAAGATTATGTCCACAGGTACACAGGTTTCTGCTTATATCTCTGAAGAGACCAAGGCCCAGGTTGAGGCCTATACGAAGAGCCACGGTGTAAAGAAGGCCTACCTGATTGAGGAGGCACTACAGCATCACCTACAGGCGTTACGTGAGATTCCCGAGGATCTCATTATCCCCTCACGGCTGGTGTTAACCCGCGAGGCGATGGAAGAGGTTGCCGACCGTATCTCCCAGGAGAGCCAGCCAACAGAGGTCCTCAGGGCGCTGTTTCGTGGTTAATACAGAAGGGGAGATACGCATACGCCGCCTGGAATCTCAGGATGATCGCTCTGGATTCCGTAGTGGAAATATCGACCTTGATCGTTTCTTTCAGCGCTACGCCGGGCAGAACCAGTTTCGGCACCACATAGGTACCACCTATGTAGCTATTCAGACTGGTGGCATTACTGGTTTTGTAACGGTTTCCAGTGGTGAAATGATGGCGGAGGGCTTACCGAAGCCCCTGCGCGGGCGTCTGCCGGCTTACCCCTTGCCTATCCTCCGCGTTGCCAGACTGGCGGTGGATGAACGCTTCCAAGGTCACGGTATCGGCCGACTGCTGCTGCGAGCCATGCTTGAACTTGCCTTAGAGATGCGAGATCGGGCCGGTTGTACCGGTGTGGTGGTGGATGCAAAACCGAATGCTGTAGACTTCTATTCTGGACTTGGGTTTAAGATGATTAAGTTGGTCAGTGGTGCGTTGGGTGAAAGGCCGGAACCGGTTGCCATGTTTTTACCCATTCGTGAGATTGCAGTGGCTGCGGATGAAAGGGAGTAAACTTGCAACAAGAGGGATCCAAGAAACAAGGGGTCAGCCAGCTTGATTTAGATGAACTATGCTGAAATCAAGCTGGCTGACCCCTTGATATTGGCTTACATGGTCAACTTCGTCGATGGGAAACTCTCAGTTTTTTTCGGGATCAGTAGATGGTTTTTAAATCTGAGGAACGGTGCTTTTTGGCGTCCCGATAAAAATTCTCATGTACGCCAAGGTGCATCAGATAAAGTTGAAGTTGCTCTTCTTTCCAAGAGTAACCAAGCAAAGCCTGCTGGTTTTTCAGCTTAAACTTATAAACCCACAAGTAGGAGAGGTCACCTTTTTTCCTCTCTCCAATATCCGGGTCAGCAATGATCTTATCGATTTCTTCTTCAACCAAGACCTTATCGGTTGCAAGGAGTTTCTTAAACACATTCCTGAAGGTTGGGGTTTCAAAAACCTCAATCACGGTGGCCTCTGACATATGGCGTAGCTTTACCGGCTTCTACTTCAGCTTGAGCGACTTTGACTTGGTGAATGAATTCATAGGGAAGGTCAGGGTTATCCTCTGCCATTCTTCCAATCTCAGCCCAATGCTCAATCTGCTTGGGTACGGAACGCTTATCTGCATCACCATAGACCTTGGCATCACTCACGAGATCATCATCAAGTCGAACGCTGGTTGCCATTGTAAAACCCCTTTATTTAAGTAATGCGACAATAGATCGCAATGCGGAGCATTATGCCTCCAGTTTAGTCTGAAAGCACCATATGTTCCACTCTCGGGAATCTGAGTTCCGGTGATTGCAAGAAACAAGAGAAACAAGGGGTCAGCCAGCTTGATTTAGATGGACTAAAAAAACAAGGGGTCAGCCAACTTCGACCCCTTGATGCTCCCCCTGTTGTTGTACAAGCGTTCAGACACCAAGGTGGCCGCTGTCCACGCCATTCAACCGCACCCCAGAGACTACCGATACCTTTATCAACGATCCGGCGACAGGCGGCACCATCAGAGGCTGTCATTCACTGAAAGCGCTTGCCGAAGCGCTGACCAGGCCGCGTAAAATCATACTGATGGTAAAGGCCGGTGATCCTGTTGATCACGTCATCGGGGAGTTGCTTCCCCACCTCGCCCCGGGTGACATCATCATCGATGGCGGCAACTCCCGTTACAGCGATAGCGAACGCCGCTGCCGCCACCTTGCGGAAAAAGGCATTCGCTTTATCGGCTGCGGTATCTCCGGCGGCGAGGAGGGTGCCCGCCACGGCCCCTCGATCATGCCGGGGGGGGATGAGGGAGCCTGGCCCGAAGCCCAACCCATTCTTCAGGCGATCGCCGCCAAAGTGGCCGGCCTGCCCTGCTGCCGCTGGGTTGGAGAGGGCGGTGCCGGTCACTATGTCAAGATGGTGCACAACGGCATCGAGTACGGTGACATGCAGCTGATCAGCGAAGCTTACCAGTTGATGCGTGAAGGGCTGGGGATGTCGGCCGACGAGATCCAGGCGATATTTCAGCAGTGGAGCCAGGGGGTTCTCGACTCCTACCTGATAGAGATTACCGCCAATATCCTTGGTGTCAGGGATGAAGATGGCGGCCTGCTACTGGATAAAATACTCGACAGTGCCGGGCAGAAGGGCACCGGTATGTGGACAGGGATCAGCGCCCTTGAGCTGGGCGTACCCCTGACGCTGATCGGTGAAGCGGTGTTTGCCCGCTGCCTCTCATCACTGAACGACGAGCGCCTGCAAGGTGAACAACTCCTCGGCACGCCGACCCCGCCCTTTGAGGGTAATCCCAGCGAGGCTATCAGTGCGATTCATGACGCACTTTACGCCTCAAAGATCATCTCCTACACCCAGGGTTACATGCTGATGCGTGAGGCCGCCGCCGCCCACGGATGGAACCTGCAGTACGGTGATATCGCCCTGATGTGGCGCGGTGGCTGCATCATTCGCAGCCGTTTTCTCGACAATATCAAGGAGGCGTTCGGCAGCAAACCGGATCTCAGCAATCTGCTGCTTGACCCCTTCTTCGCCAACGCCGTCAAGGGGGCTGATGCAGGCTGGCGAAAAGCGGTCGCCCTGGGTATCAGCTCGGCTATTCCCCTACCCGCCTTCAGTTGCGCTCTCGCCTTCTTCGACGGCTACCGGCGCGGCCGCCTCCCGGCCAATCTGCTGCAGGCCCAGCGGGACTACTTCGGCGCACATACCTACGAACGGACAGATCGGCCCCGGTCGCTAACTATGATTGCAAATTGTCTACCTGGTACAACCGGCCAGTGGTTAAATTGATAGCACATTAAAATTCTACCAAAGCCATTTGACTGTGCGTTTCGCGGTAAAAATTCGAGTGTAAATCTCGGTTTCCTTGATATTGGACTTCAAACCCCTCTGAAAACCCACCTCTCAAAAAAGTTATCCTGAACGTTGAGCCAGTTCGATTTATCCAATACAAACTATCCAACTAATGTATATGAACATTAAAAAAGCTGGACATTTGTGGCGTTATAATTATATTACTAGGGATCTAGGGATCTAGGGATCTAGGGATCTAGGGTTCTAGGGATCTAGGGTTCTAGGGATCTAGGGATCTAGTGGTAAAGGCTTTAACTTGAATCGTTGGTGTTTAGCAGATAATAAATGGAGAGGGGAAAGTTATCCAAGTCGTTCCTGACTGTTGGTCGCGGTACTAGCTGATGCGTCAGAGTTATGACCCATACACAGGTTCTATCGAAGAAGAAACTCAACAGAAGCTTGAAATCGCTTGATGGTGTGATAGCAAGCTGACCATGCATGGAGTAGCGCAGGTTCAGTTCCATAAATGGGATTTGCACAATAATACGATCAGGACGCTTCAATACTTTTTAGCTTCCCATTACATTAGTTCACTTGTCAAAGTTCTATTTCTACCAAGGAGAAAGGTTATGTTTATCAGTGATAATTACTTAGAAGAATACAACACAAATCTTGTTGAGCAATGGGATACATTGATTGATTGATTGGAATGACAGAGAGAAGAAGGAAGGCAATTTCTTCGTCAATCTGTTGCAGAGTGTTTCTGCAAAGACGGTTCTGGATGCAGCAACCGGCACTGGCTTTCACAGCGTGGTGTTTGCCAGAGCCGGCTATGATGTGAGTGCCATTGATGGTTGCCAAAAGCAATCTGGCTAATAATAAATTCGACACAGTATCCTGTTCAGTGGGAAATTGGCGATACCGGGAAACATTGCCGGACAAATCCTTTGATATTGTTGTTTGTCTTGGTAATTCGCTTGCACATCTTTCATCGCGCGAGGATCTGGTCAATTCGCTCCACTCCTTTTACGACATCTTGGAGGACGAGGGCACATTGATTACTGATCAGCGCAACTACGATGGAATTATGTCAGGTGATGTTGATGGCAGCACACGTAACTATTGCTGCACAGGATTGAATACAAGCTGCGACTTGAAGGTACTGTCCACATCAACTGTAGAGATTGTATATACCACTAGCGGATACGGGTCTGAATCGATAATGACGCATGCTTGGCATGTCAAGGAAATACATAGTGCACTGGAGGAGGCTGGCTTTGTCGTAAAGAATATTTACGGGGAAAATGGAACCCCCTATAG
>JBEVXT010000139.1:0-5541 GCA_040505955.1 Sedimenticola sp.
AAATGTAAGGAGCTCAGCATCTCACTAGAGAATGATATTTCTTGTAGTCATCAGATTAACAGAGAACCGGGCATTGAGAAACCTGTTGCTACAAATGACTGCAAGTAACTACAATCACCAGCCTATTGCGGTGCAGCATAATGGCTGATATCGCTGAAATGGCATTGTTCGCGGCTTAAGTCAGAAGTATCCGCATCGTAGAAAAGACGCAGACTAAGATTCTGGGTTTGAAGTGGGGTAAGGGATCGCTCGCTACCGGCTAAGAGTAAAAGTTTGTGCGCCTTCGTTAATGCGTTACTTGGTGGCAAGGTTATTAAAATATGCGTACCGGGTCAAGTTCGATTACATCAGGATGATCAGGTGATGGTCAGTTTTGATGATCGACGCGTGCATGTTTTTGACGAAACTGGTAACAGGATTTGATCCTGTAGTTTTCATGGGTTGATAGGTGAGATTTGAAATCTATTTGACATATTCCCACTACTCCGCTTCCCGCATCTCCCGCTGTTTCCGCAACATGGCGCTTTGGCGCTTTACCACATGGCGTATCAGCACATCCATGTCATCTCCACGAATGTGGGAGAAGTTGACCCGCAGGGTATAAAGCAGGCTATTCGTTTCATCGCCAATCTCGTCACAGGCCATGACCTCGGCATAGGTGAGAATGCCGGTATATGACGGCATCAGGATTATTTTCAGCTCCAGCATCACCCCGGGATCAACCCTCTCTGCTGTATGAAAGGCCATGCCGGTGGCACTGAGATTGACCGCATGTGCAGGGTGATCATCGAAGTCTGCATCCTGCATCAGAAATGCCCGACCCAGTACATCGATCTTTTCGTCCAGTGATTTCAGGTAGCTTGCAATATCGGCCCGGCGTGGCTCGATCCGGTGCATCACCCCGGCCATCTTCTGGGTAATCGCCGCCAGCGTACTGACTACAGTGAAATTACTGTCGAGCCCACGCTCCAGCCGCGCCAGACGCTGATTGATGTCCTCGTCAGGAACTTTCTGATAACGCAGGTGAATACTATCGTCAATGCGAAAAAAACGCCGACGATCATCTGCATCATCCAACTGCGGCCCACTGTTCATATCTCTCTCTTCAGTCAAACCCTCACCCCTTGGGCGCTTCCGTATCCAGTGCCTCGCCGCTCTCGATATCGCTGCCCCGTTTGATGATCAGCTCGACCCGCCTGTTTTTTGCCCGACTCTCTCTCGAATCATTGGGAACCAGGGGGCTGGAGTCTGCATGCCCCTCCACCAGCACCCGGGTGGGATCGATGGCCGAGTTGCGCAGCAAAGCGTGAACCACGGTAACCGCCCGTGCCGATGAGAGCTCCCAGTTGGAGCGGAAACGGGCGGTTGAAATCGGTATATTATCGGTGTGACCCGCTACAACCACATTTCCCGGAGATTTTGCCACTGCATCACTTATGCGTGTCATCACACCGTAAAAGGCGGCATTGAGGCTCGCCCTACCGGAGGAGAAGGAGCCTTTCTCCTGAATTCGGATGATCACCCGGCCCTGTTCGGTCTCGATGCTGACCAGACCCTCTTCCACCTCCTCCTTCAACTCCTCCTTGAGCTCTTCCCCCTGCTGCTCCAGCTCTTTCTGGATCTGTTCCGCCAGCGCCGCCTTGGCCTGTTCCACATCCAGGTGCTGCTTCTCCACATCGGTTGTCTGTTGACGAACCTCGTCGATGGGAGATGGGTCGGAAACTGAAGAGGGACTGAACTCCTGCTTGATAACGCTGGTTCCCATTACAATGTCGTATACCGGCACCTCCCGCTGTACACCAAAGGCGTCTTTCATCGACTCAGCCATCTTTTTGAAGCGAGTGGCATCCATTGTTGCAAAGGAGAGCAACAACACGAAAAAGCACATCAGCAGTGACATCAGATCGGCAAAGGTCGCCAGCCAAGCAGGTAGTCCCGCCTCACATTCCGGACATTCGTCTTCGTCCATTGCAGACTCCTACTTGTCACCGCCCGTCGGGCGCTTGCTCGCCGGGAGATAGGTTGCCAACAACTGCTCCAACACTCGCGGGTTCATCCCTTCCTGGATGCCAGAGATGGTTTCTAGAATCAACGACTTATTGGTCTTCTCCAGGGCGCTGGCGCGAGCCAGTTTATCCGCCAGCGGTTGGGCGAAAGCGTTAGCGATAATAGCGCCGTAGAGCGTGGTGAGCAGAGCCACCGCCATGGCGGGGCCGATACTGGCGGGATCGGACATATTGGCGAGCATCTGTACCAGACCGACCAGGGTGCCGATCATGCCCATGGCAGGTGCCATGATCGCCATATTCTTGAACATGGTCTGACCCACTTCATGACGCTCGATAGTGAGGCTGATATCCTTGCCCAGCATCTTTTGCACCAGACCTGGATCGTGACCATCGACACAGAGACCGATGCCCTGTTTCAGAAAGTCATTGCTGATCTCCTGCCCTTCAAGGGCCAACAGACCATTCTTGCGTGCAAGATCCGCCAGTTGCACAGCCTCTTCGATAAGCTGCGAGGGGTCGTCCGTTTTGTAGAAAAAGGCCTTCATCCCCATGGCAAAAGAGCCGAGAAAGTCCTTCAGCGAGACCTGCATCAGCGTCACCATGAAGGTACCGCCGACAACAATCAGAATCGACGGCGTGTTGACGAAGAGCATAACATCGCCACCGGTGGCGATGGCACCAATGATAATACCGAATCCGCCAAGCAGACCGATTAACGTTGCAATGTCCACAGATTCTCCTTCTCGTTCCGGGCGCCTGGAGTATCAAGGGATTTAACGGCAAATCCCTCTATTTTTATCGTCTTGCCGTCATTGTATAGGGTAGCGGTCTAAGAGGTAAAATCTTTAACCTGAAAATAGGTGGATAGTGGTCGGCAACTGCTGGAAAATAGCCGCTTACAAGATGACGCCGACAGAGGCATGGATAGTGAACATCAGAAAAAACCGACCCATTCTTATTACAGGCTGTTCCAGCGGCATCGGCCGATGCGTCGCCAGGGGACTGAAAGAGCGCGGCTACCCGCTCTTCGCCAGCGCCAGAAAGAGGGAGGATGTGGCGCGACTGCAAGCTGAAGGTTTTGAATCACTGCATCTGGATCTGGCCGATAGCAGCAGTATCGACAGCGCCGTCGATGCTCTCCTTGAGCGTACTGACGGCAGACTCTACGCTCTCTTCAACAACGGCGCCTACGTCCAACCGGGAGCGGTGGAGGATATCAGCCGCGATGTGCTGCGGGAGCAGTTTGAGACCAATCTGTTCGGCTGGCACCAGCTTACCCGGCGGCTGCTTCCGGTAATGCGTAACCGGGGAGAGGGCCGGATCATCCAGAACAGTTCGGTTTTGGGTTTTGTCGCCCTCTCTCACCGCGGTGCCTACAACGCCAGCAAGTATGCATTGGAAGGGCTCAGCGACACCCTGCGTCTGGAACTTCACGGCAGTAACATCCATATCAGCCTGATCGAACCTGGCCCTATTAAGAGTCGGTTTCGCGCCAACGGCTACGCCATGTACAAAAAAAACATCGATGCCGAGAACAGCCACCATCGCAACGCCTACCGGGCGATGGAAGAGCGGCTGACCAAAGAGGGCCCGGCAGTTCCCCTCACCCAGCCCCCTGAGGCCGTACTGAAACGGGTGATTCACGCTCTCGAAAGCCCCAGACCACAAGCACGCTACTACGTCACCTTCCCCACCTATCTGTTTGGTACACTAAAGCGCCTGCTGCCGACAAGGGCAATGGATTGGGTTTTGAGAAAGGTGTAACCCCCCGCACACAAGGCGGCAGTGATCGCAACCGAAACTGATAACTGATAACTGATAACTGATAACTGATAACTGAAAATATGAAAAGCCTCTGGAAAGACGACGATGCAAACCAACACAAGGATCACCTGGCGCAGCGGGTCTACAGCTCACGCCTGTTGGGAGCCGACCCCTCACTGGTGCTTCACGGCGGCGGTAATACATCGGTAAAAATCACCGAGACCAATATCCTCGGTGAGGAGGAGGAGATTCTTTATGTCAAAGGCTCCGGCTGGGATCTCGATAGCATTGAAGCCCCCGGCTTCAGCCCCATGCGCATGGCGCACCTGCTGAAGCTCGCCGGGCTGAAATCCCTCTCCGATACCCAGATGGTCAACGAGATGAAAACCCACCAGACCCTCGCCTCCGCCCCCACCGGCTCAGTCGAGACGATCCTCCATGCGATGCTGCCCCATAAGTATGTCGATCACACCCACGCCGATGCAGTGGTTACCATTACCAACACCGGCGGCGGTGCAGAGCGCATCAGGGAGATCTATGGTGATGAGATGGTGGTGATCCCCTATGTCATGCCCGGCTTCGACCTGGCACGTATGGTGGCCGAGATCTATCCACAGCAAGCGACGGAGAAGACCATCGGCATGATCCTTATGAACCATGGCATCTTCTCCTTTGGCGACAGCGCCAAAGTCGCCTATGAGCGCATGATTGCACTGGTGGGTCGCGCCGAAGAGTACCTCAAAAAGAACCATGCCTGGGAACTGCCGAAACCGCCAAAGAGCTCCAACGAGCCGGTGCCTGCCCGGAAGATGGCGGAACTGCGCAGCCAACTATCCGCCGTCGCCGGACGACCGATGGTTTTGTCTGCGGACCGCTCTCCTGAAGCGATGCAATTCTGTCGCCGTGACGATCTGAAAAAGATCTCACAACGGGGGCCTGCCACCCCCGATCACGTGATCCGCACCAAACGCCTGCCCATGCTGGGATCTGATGTGGATGCCTACTGCAACGCCTACAGAAACTACTTCAATGATCACGCAGCTGGCTCCCGCTCACCGGTGCAGATGCTGGATCCGGTGCCACGGGTGATACTCGACAGAAAGCTGGGTCTGCTGAGCGCCGGCATGAGCATCAAGGAGAGCCGTATCAACGCAGATATCTATCGCCACACCCTCAGAATTATTCAGCAGGCGGAACGGTTGGGCGGCTGGCAGGCCTTACCCCCCCGGGATATTTTCGAGGTGGAGTACTGGGATCTGGAACAGGCCAAGCTGGGCAAGGGGGGCGCTGCCCCGGAACTCCAAGGTGAAGTGGCGCTGGTGACAGGAGCCGCCTCGGGTATCGGCAGGGCTTGCGTTGATTCACTGCTGGCCCGTGGCGCCTGCGTGGTGGGCCTCGACCTCAACCCTGACATAATTGATCTCCATGACCGCCCCGATTTCCTCGGTGTAGTCTGCGATATCACTGATCGTGACGCCGTTGCCAGCGCACTGGATCAAACAGTGACACACTTTGGCGGCCTCGACATGCTGCTGCTCAACGCCGGTATGTTCCCCGGCGGTAAACGCATTGAGGCACTGGATGATGATCTGTGGCGGCGGGTAATGGAGGTCAACCTGGATGCCAACATGATGCTCATGCGCGAGTGCCATCCCCTGCTGAAGCTGGCTCCATCCCACGGTCGCGTGGTGGTGATCGGCTCCAAAAATGTACCCGCCCCGGGTCCTGGAGCGGCCGCCTACTCCGCTTCCAAAGCGGCGCTCAACCA
>JBEVXT010000140.1:0-2216 GCA_040505955.1 Sedimenticola sp.
CCTGCTAAAACTCTCGATTATGACACTCCTGCCCAGACAGCCACTTTTACCCGGCCGGCTTATCTGAAGGAGTCACAGCAACTGGTGGGTCAGCTACGCCAACTTTCGGCACTGGATATAGCAGAGATGATGAAGGTGAGTATGAAAATAGCCGAGCTCAACTTCGATCGTTTTGAGGCGTGGAAGAGACCTTTTACCCTAAAAAACAGCAAGCAGGCACTGCTCGCTTTCAAGGGGGATGTCTATAGCGGGCTCAACGCAGCCGATTTCAGTGAGGATGATCTGGTATTTGCCCAGGATCACCTGCGTATTCTCTCCGGTCTCTATGGGCTGCTGCGTCCACTGGATCTGATGCAGCCCTACCGGTTGGAGATGGGGCGCAAACTGGAGACGGCATGCGGTAATACCCTCTACAAATTTTGGGGTGAGGCGCTGACCCGGGGTCTGAACAAGGTACTCTCCGGGCAGAAGCGTCCGGTGTTGATCAATCTGGCTTCCAATGAGTACTTCAAGGCAGTAAAACCGGAGCTGCTTGAGGGGCAACTGATTAATCCTGTTTTCAAGGAGCGCAAGGGTGAGACCTATAAGATTATTGGTATTCATGCAAAAAAGGCCCGCGGCCTGATGAGCCGGTTTGTGATAAAAAATCGTCTTGAGGATCCCTATGTGCTGAAGGATTTTGCAGAGTGGGGGTACTGCTATACTCCGGCCCTTTCTGATGAGCGGGATTGGGTGTTTACCCGGACTTCACCTGAATAGTTGTGACTATTCTTAGTTGTCAGTTGTCAGTTGTCAGTTATCAGGGGGAAGCCGCTTTAGGGGATTATTGACAACCTCCAGTGTTGGCTGTGCTTTTTCTTTTCCACTCTTCTCCGTCAGCTCACCGGCATAGAGGTGGATGTGGCGGTTGAAGTTGAGCTCGCCGTGCTGGGGATCATGGCTGGTCAGTATGACGCCGATCTGCTGTTCATGGAGCCGGTTGATCAGCTGATGACACTGGCGGCGGGCGCGTTTGTCGAGACCGGCAATTGGCTCGTCCAGCAGCATCAGTCGGGGTGACAGCGCCCAGGCACGGGCGATAGCCACCCGCTGCCTCTCGCCACCGGAGAGCGCTCTGCCGTTACGGTCAGCCAGATGCTCCAGAGAGATCAATTGCAATGCCTCCACCACCCGGCTTTCGATCTCCACCCTGTTGAGCCCTCGGCGCTTGAGTCCGTAGGCGATATTGTCAGCAACGCTGCCATCAAACAGGTAGGGCTGCTGATGGAGATAGCAGATCTGTTGCCGCAGCAACCGGCGGCTCAGCTTCCAGCTCTGCTGCAAGCCCATGATCTTGAACAGACCCTGTTGGGGGGGGAGCAGTCCGGCAATGATTCTCAACAGCGAGCTTTTTCCGGAGCCGTTATGCCCTGTCAGCAGGGTAAATTCACCGTCGCTGATATGCAGTGATATATCCTCCAGGATCGGGCGATTTTCCCGTTTGAAATGGAGGTTCTGAAGAGCCAGCCAGGGGGGCTGTTGTCTGCTCATTGCAACACCTCTCCTCTGCCCTGAACCTGTCCCAATGCAATGTTGAGGCTTAGGGCCATCAGTAACAGCACAAGGCCGAGGGCGATGCCCTGGGCAAAGGAGCCTTTACTGGTCTCCAGTGCGATGGCGGTGGGGATGTTTCGGGTATGATTGAGGATGTTGCCACCCACCATCATCGAGCTGCCTACCTCGGCAATGATGCGACCGAAGCCTGCGACCAACGCAGCGGTGAGCCCGAACCGCGCTTCATGAACCAGAGTGAGCAGTGCTCGCATGGGGGACGCGCCGAGGGTGAGGGCGGTCTCCCAACCGCGCCGGTCACCGCTTTGCAGCGTTGCGTGGCCCATGGCGACGAGGATGGGAAAGCAGAGAACAATCTGGCCGATGATCATGGCGTCCTGGGTGAACAGCAGCTTCAGATCCCCCAGCGGTCCAGCGCGGGAGAGCAGCATATAGAGCACCAGGCCGATCACCACAGCGGGTATCGAGAGGGCGGTGTTGAATAGTGAAATCAGGAGTCGCCGGCCGGGGAAGTGGAAATAGGCGAGAAGAAATGAGGTGATCAGGGCAAAGGGTGCTGCAAATAGAATCGCGCGCAGGGAGACGCTGAAGGAGATGCCGATGACTGACCATAGAGCAACATCCCCGGTAAGCAGGAGATAGATCGCCTGGTGGCTTGCTTCACT
>JBEVXT010000140.1:2316-9802 GCA_040505955.1 Sedimenticola sp.
CAACCGGTGGCGGTTGCTACCTACTGAAACAGGGCGGCATGCTCCTTGAACGCCCGGTCTGATGCACTAAGATAGATTTCACTGATCTGCTTTGCCTCAAAGTTGGAGTAACTGATGCTGTCCCACTCCTGCTTATCATAGGCGACGGCACACTTGAGAGCATCCCCCACCGGGCCTTCACCCTTTAGCAATGCATCGTGGATCTCATCCTTCAGTGGCAATTTGGCAAGCACCTGTCCCATCGGTTCGTCCATTAGAATGTCCAGATTGGACATCAGGCCCGCCATGAACCCGCTCTCCTTAAAGTGCGCTTGCCTGTTCTCGATCAGCAGTTGGCTGCACATATGGGCACGAATCATGGTTGTATTGAGGATCTCACAGGGAACAGTGCCGATTGCCGAGAGAGCAATCAGGTTGGCCCATGACTGGATCTGCCTGCGGCCCAGGTAGACGATGGCTTGGCCAATGGAGTCCACCTTGCGCGGCATCCCCGTCGCCATCGAGTTGAGGTGGCGAAGGATGCGAAAGCTGAGGCTTGAATCCTGAATGATCAGCTGTTCCAGATCCCGATTGGTTGCTTTGGGATCGGAAATCGCCGTCATGAGCCTGAGAGCCACCTGTCGGTTGTCTTCCAGGCGTTGCCCTTTAATAACGGTGGGGCGGGCGAAGAAATTGCCCTGAAAGTAGCCAATCCCCATATCAAACAGGCGCTCGTAATCATCTGCATTTTCGACCTTCTTCGCCAGCAGTTTGACTCCCCGCCTGTGCAGTGGCTCCAGGCTTGCCTCCAGGGTGGGCCAGTCGATTAACGACACCTCGATCTTGATAATGTCAACATAGGGGAGGAGTGGCTCCCACTTCTTCTGAAAGGTGTAGTTATCGATGGCGATAGAGTAATCATCGAGGTTGAGATCCCGAACCCTGTTGACGAGGGCCTCATCCACCTCTGTCATTTCGAGTATCTCTAATACCACTTTGGAAGTATCCAGGGGCAGCGGTACCTCATCCATGAAAAGATTTCTAGTCAGGTTGAAAAAGGCCTTGTTATCTCCCACCAAGCGCTCAAGACCGATATCACTGAGGGCGTTAAGGATGACCTGGGATGAGGCTTGATCGCCGTTTTTGATCTCAGTCAGCTTGCCGTCGGTATTCCTGTAGAGCAGTTCGTAGGCAAACACCTGCATTCTACGGTCATAGATTGCCTGACGGCCAATGAAGAAGTTTTCCATTATATTTTTCCGGGTACAGGCTGTGTGTTCTCAACTCTATCTTATACTGTAGACGTTTATAAGCAGATTTTTCTTGAAAGATGTGGAGAGCAGAAGGTGCAACTGCTTGTGAGGTGAAGTTTGGGGGGGGGATGGCCGGATATGTAGAAGGTAGTCTGATTATTACTTTGACAGAGCGGGGTGAGAGTGGGCGACGGGTATCCATCCGCTCCTCCCGTCCACTGCATACGCCGAGGATTTTTATTGGCAAGGGGGTGGATGAGTTGATCAGAACACTGCCCTTGATCTATAGCGTTTGTGGCACTGCTCAGGCCTGTGCCGCCGCCGGGGCGTGTGAACAGGCTCTGGGTATAGAAGCTGACAGAGGATCAAGGGAGGCGCGGGAGATGCTGGTCTGGTTTGAGACGGCACGGGAGCATATCTGGCGTATTCTCCTAGACTGGAGTGGATTTCTTGGAATGCCGCCGGATTCCACTGCAGTGGTCAGCGCCATGGGGCTGTTTAAAAATTTTCGCAACACACTCTATCCCGAGGGTGAGCCCTTCCGCATCAATCGACAGACCAGTGCACCGGATACCCAAAAGCTGGAACAGATTATCAGCAAGCTGGAACAGTTGCTGGAGCACTCCATCTACCAGCAGCCCCTGGATGAGTGGTTGGTGATCGACAGTAAAGGGGGATTGTCGGCGTGGCTGCAGGGGTGTGAATCGGTAGCTGCACGGCAGCTTCAACAGCTATCAGACAGCGGTTGGAATGGTGTCGGTGCAGCGCAATCGATGGCGCTGCCGGAGCTGATGGAGGCGGTTCTGGAGAGAAAATTAGGCGGTGAGGAGGCGGATGCCTTTGTCGCCACACCGACGCAGGAAGGCCACTGCTGTGAAACCTCCCCTTATACCCGGGTGCGGGCACAGCCACTGGTGAGTCGGCTTTCGGTCGAATATGGCAGTGGTCTGTTGCCGCGAATGGCGGCACGCCTGGTGGAGTTGGCGGCTATACCCGGGCGGCTGAGAGCGAACCTCAGCCGCCTGGATGGCGCTGTTTCTCATCTCTCCGCCGGATCAGCAAGCGACAATATCGGCATCGCCCAAGTCGAGGCCGCCAGAGGGCGGCTGATCCACCGTGTGAAACTGGCCGATCAGCGGATAGCCGATTACCGCATTCTCGCCCCCACCGAGTGGAACTTTCACCCACAGGGAGTAGTGGCACAGGGGCTTATGCATCTTGATGGGAACTCTCACGACGAGCTGAAACGGCAGGCGACCTGGTTGATCAATACCATTGATCCCTGTGTGGGGTATTCGTTGGATATTTCGTAACTATTCAGCTGCTACCAAGTATAGTTTGAGGTCGGAGTCGATTGCGGCAAGAGACGGTAAATTTCCCTACCATCTTCAACGCAATGTTTCCGTTCCCAGCTCACACTTCTTACCCACATCCATGTGGGCAATCGACTCCGACCCCTGGTGAAAAGACTCTTTTAGCCGGGGGTACTGAATAGTTACAAAAGTGCTTTGGTTTATGGATTGAAACTTCTATCCTCCAGTTGGATATTCTTTTCAGACAATTCAACCTGGAACAGTACGCATCAAGCCGATTCCATATTCGCTATTGACAGTTACTCAGATACCGTCACATACATACCCGTAACGGTATTCATCGATTTCATAATACTGTCGGTTGTAGCCAATACAGTAACAGGCAGTCCACCTTTTTCAACGTTCAGGAAGAAGCTACGCACAAGCCGCCAAAGTCTGCTGACCTTAGTGAGTTCGGTGTTTATCTGTGGTGTGTTAATCTTCTCATTTTTCAATATGTCGAGGGCACTCTCAAACTCATCTACAGCAATTGTAAGCTGCTCGGTAGAGTTTTTGTCACGAAAACCTGCTTGGTAAGCAATATAATACTTGGCAATACGCTGGGTTAGCATACGCTGTCTGCCGGAGAGATTGACAATCTTTGACTTTCTCACTTTTGACAGGTTCTCAATGTTCACAACAATATCCTGACTTGCCTCCAGGATGGTTTCACTCAAATCGAGGATCAGGGCTGCATTCTCTTCGTTATAGGGGCGCTCGGCAAGGTCGGAGTACTCATCGACTGCGAAGTCAACAAAGGCCAGCATATCCTGCACACCTTTATCAGTAATTGTGCTCTTGAGGTCTGAGTGGTTTATCTTGAAAAGGCTGAGACTATCCTGTAGCTGACGACCTACCTTATCCGGGCGGATACCCTTACCCAGATAGAAGTAAGCTTTTGCTATTTTTTGAGACAGCATCCTCTGCTTGCCAGCTTTATCTACTGCAGCGGCAATATCGACACCTGCAGCACTCGCCGAGAATGTGAGGGCGACTAAAAGTGTCAATAAAAGGGCCATGATATATTTTGAAATATTCATTTTTATTTCCCGGTACGATGTAAAAAGTTGGTTTATTGCTGTTCGTAACGTTACTGTTCAGCTACGCCTGTTTGCAAGGGTATTTTGACAGGGGTCGGAGTCGATTGCGACTTAAAAAGGTGGATTTACCATCAATCTTGGCGCAACGCTTCCGCTCCCAGTTCACGCTTCTTACCCACATCCATGTGGGCAATAGACTCCGACTCCGGAGGAATGCAAACTCCGAGTTGGCTGAATGGAAAGACGCTTGTGATTTTCTTTGGCATCTATACAAGTGGGTTCTCTCCTGTAAACCTGATGAAATACATCGTACATCAATATTTAATCAGATCTACTTTTTTAAGCTCGCATACAGTGTTGTCACATCATTCATATACCCGAGTATGCGGTCTGCGGCTCGTAAAACGAGTGCCGGAACATACGTATCCGTCTTTTTCATTGCGGATCGCTGAAACCAGATAAATGATTTTTCAGTCTTACCAAGCCTCTTTTTTATCTCTTCCGTTGTCAGTTTATCTTTTACGAGTTTCGCGTGAGCCACATTAAATTCGTCGACTGCTTTAGTAAAAGCAGCCCCGTAATCGAAGCCCTTTACACCCCACATCCGTAACATATAAAGGGCATTCATCCGTTGTGAGAGCATGCGTTGGCGCCCCGATATATTTACGATCTCGCCAGCCGCAGTTCCAGATGCCTTGGTGATAAGTATGACCGCCTTATTGGAGCTTGCCATAAGCGCATCCAGATCCTTGCTTATTACAACCGCTTTAGCCGCTTCCGGCTCAGCTGACAGCTGTACTTTTAGTGGCGTCCAGAGCTTCTCTACCGCATCAAGTTGCCTGCTAACGTCATCATTGACAGGGTATCCCTTTAGGTCTGATAACTGGCTATCAAAAAGTTTAATACTGTCAAGAAGTCGCTGTTTAGATTTTTTTGGTTTAAAGTTCATTCCGAGCATAGCGTAGCTCCCCATAATTTTTTGGGTGAGCATGCGCTGTTTACCGGACTTATTGATAGCATCCTGGATGTCAGTCACACCTGCCTGTAGAGGTGAGGCCAAAAAGAGTGTGGAGAGTAGTAAGGCCGCTGTGGATCGGAACCCCGTAAAGGGGGTAATCCCAGTAAGGGTGAAGCTGATGGGCTTACTTTCAGCAGATGTGCCAGCAGCCCATATTGGTTGATTGAGCATAACCATTAAGGCACGCTTGAAACCGCCTATTCTATCTAAAACGACCATCTATCCCCCCATTAATTTTTTTTACTGCCAGCCTTCGCAGCTATACCCTAAGGTAAACTTCGGCGGCCTAGTTGATACATAGACAACGCCTGCTCAGTCTGATCGATTCGACTTAATACTTATGATTATCACGATATTTTCAAAACTCACTCTGTCCGGTGAATGTTAGCTTATTTTTTTGGGAGGTGATTGTTTACTTCTATGAGCTATGTCAATAATAGTGCTATCGCTGGCTAATGATAGTCGTGGTGTCCGCCAAGTTTGTCAGATCCGGAGTGCTATAGCTCAAGTGGTGTCGCCATACCAATGACCAAGCGCTTTTCAAAACAGCCTCATCTGATCAGCGGTGATGCGCTCAAAACTGTCATCGACAAAATGGAGTATGCCGTCCGCCACCGGTGCCAGCTGGCGCTCGATATAGTGTTCATAGTCGATCGGGCTGACCACCTGGGATAGCGGCTCCGGGCCGTTTAGGGTAATCAGGTAACTGACCGAGCGTCCGGGGTTCTTCAGTTTACGGGCTGCCTGAACATGGGGAGGGACATTGCGGGTGTAGTCGTCGAGCTTACGACGCAGCCGCTTGCGATAGGCCAGCAGGTGATCCAGCTCTCCCGTTTTCAGCTGCATTGCCGTTTCGGCAACATACGCTTCATAGGGTTGGTTGAAGAAGATACGGCGGTAAAGCTCACGCTGGAATCCCTGAGCGAGAGGTGTCCAGTCGCTGCGCACACTCTCCAGCCCTTTGAAAATCAGCTGATACTCCCCCTGAGCATCCCGTACGTAACCGGCATAACGTTTCTTGCTGCCGGTCTCCGAACCGCGGATGGTGGGCATGAGAAAGCGTATAAAGTGGGTCTCGAATTCGATCTCCAGCCGGCAGGGGAGCCGAAACTCCTCTTCGAGTGTTGCTTGCCACCACTGGTTGAGTTCATGGGCAAGCCGTTGTCCGGTGGCCAGGGCCTGCTCTTCCGAGTAACCGCCACCGAGAAGCACGAACACCGAATCGGTGTCGCCGTAGATTACCCGAAAACCCTGCTGTTCCAGCCAGTCACGACTACGGATGATGATCTCATGGCCGCGCCGGGTAATACTGCTGGCCAGGCGCGGGTCGAAGAAACGGCAGCCGTTGGAACCAAGCACGCCGTAGAATGAGTTCATGATGATCTTGACCGCCTGGGAGAGGGGCTTGTTGTTCTCCCGCTTGGCCTGATCGCGCTTGTGCCAAAGATCGGTGATGATGCCCGGTAGTATCCCTTCACTGCGGGAGAATTGCGCTTCGAGAAAGCCGGGAATGGGGTCTTTCCCGGGACGCATCATTCCCAGAGGATCGATATGGAAAGTGCGGATAATGCTGGGGTATAGGCTCTTGAAGTCGAGTACCAGCACATTGTCATAGAGCCCGGGCTGGGAACTCATTACGTACCCCCCGGGGCTGGAGATGTTGTGTCTGATGGCGCCGATATCGTGGGCCACAGCGCCTGCCCGGTGCAGGCGGGGGAGGTAGAGATTATCAAAGGCGGCAACCGAACCGCCCTGCCTGCCGAGGGGCAGTCCGGTCATAACGCTACGCTGAGTGATGAAGTTGAGCAGATCGGTCTTGTGGAATATATCTTCCACAAGGCGGCAGTCCTCCAGGTTATAGGCGGCGAGGGCGGGGCGATCTTCGCGGTAGAGACGACGGATCTCTGCAATTTTCTCACTACTGCTACTCTCTATCAGCTTTGTTCGTCCCAGCAGTTCGGATGCCACATGCCCCAGGGCAAAACTCTCAAATGACCAGAAGGCGGCACGCAGGTTATCGATACCGTCCAGCGCTACCCGCCCCGGGACAGTTGCGATACGGAGTTGCCCCGGCTGCTTGGGTTGCAGCACAGCGGCACTGCTGTTGCCGCGCCCCAGGTTGAAGGGGATGCGATGGCGACGGCAGCGCTGCTCCAAGATATTGAGATCGAAGTTGATCAGATTCCAACCAAGAATCAGATCGGGATCGAGCTGCTGGAAACGGTGAAGAAAACCTTTTAGCAGCGCCGCTTCACTAGCGAACCAGAGTAGCGGAAGGTCGCATGGCCACTGCTTCTCCTCTCCCTGCATCAGTATCTCTTCATGGTGCAGATTGTGAACCCGGCCGCAGAAGGCGATAGAGAGGATCTCGCCATCGATACCGTCGGTCTCGATATCAAGGCTGAGATAACTGAAGTCCGGAAGGTACTCTCCACTCTTTATCTGTGGTGATGCCAGCACCAGATAATCGCTCTTTGCCCGCGCCTCACCGCTGACCAGCATCGGTGCCGTAATAAAGCGCTCCATCAGATAGCGATCCGCCGGTTTGATATCTGATTCAAGCAGAAGTATTCCCTGGGTGGCAGCACGATCACGCAACTGCATCAGCTGCCGCTGCTGCCGCAAGTAGAGCCCGTCCACCGGCTCACCGGGAAGAGAGCAAAGAGCGAGTGGTTTACGCTGAAAGGGGATGTTGCCGCTATCGATGTCGCAGTGTCGCTCGATAAAACAGACCGCCTGCTGACCTGGTATGACCAGGCGTAGCACCTGATCCTCAGTGCGCGCCCAGAACTCCAGCTCAATGCCATTCGGTGTGTCTCGCCACTGTCTGGTAAGGAGAAAGGC
>JBEVXT010000141.1:0-10360 GCA_040505955.1 Sedimenticola sp.
TGCAATGAAAGAAAAACTAGAAATGTGTAAAAGTGAAAAAAAAGGTATAAAAGTCAATTCTGCAAATGTTAAGTTTTCGGAAAATAGCTTAGTTACAAATGAAATTGTTCAAGGAATGAAAAGAGCATACACTCATTTAACTAAAAAATGTGTTGATAGTAAAAATAAAAGACAAAAATGGGGAAGATAATTCATTAGCCGAGGGTCGAATCAAAGTGGAATCTGCATGAACACATCATTTCGCGGCTGAGTATATATTATTGTAAATATTGAGTTCTGCATTTGGAGTTCCGCCCCTCCCCATCCCCCAATCCATACAAGTGAAATACTATGGGTTCGACCGACTCAGTTGACCCGTCTGTATATGACCTTGCTGTCGAATTGATGTAAACCACCATTAAAAGAAACAAACACATACGGGGTATGTACATGTAACAGTTATAGGACGTGAACTTACCTATTTTCTTCACGGATCGCATGTCGATTCACATAACACGAACAGCACATAGCAACATCATTTAAAGTATGAAAGGCGAACTATTACATAAGTGCGATATTGAGTAAAGTGAAAATCGTCTGAATAATGCAATACTGTGTATACATGTACATCAGTTTCCAGGAAACACATATATTCATATAGTCACTCTTGAAAAATCCTCATAAAACCGATTATTGTCATTTACGTTTGTCTCGGTCGATTCACAGCCTGCGAGAAATAAAATTACTGACATTTATCAGTGACGCGCATGCGCGAAAATCAACCAGCCCTGGATTAATAATGCATCGCGTATTTGTTAAGAAATTGAACAACCATTGGTCCTTCTCGCATTACTGTGTTTATGGCAGGATAGCAATTAGCGCACACCCGATAATGGGGAATTCTGGGAATGAATAGTGTCGTCCGCTACATTTGCACAGGTTTCTTATTTTTCAACAAACACTGTTTTTGGTATCACATGCACGTCATCTCCATTGGACATTGTTCTCATCTGCTGGGAAGTATCGACAACTAGAAATTTGATTTTTCTGCACACAAATCCCTCCATGGCATGTCACGTAATTCGTAAACCAACATGGAGAAACGTGGACGCAACTACTGATTTAAATCGGGACGCTAAATATCCGGTAGCCCTGAAACCATTTCGTGTGTGTTTACACATACCACTTTTTCAAATGGGTGATATCACTCGTTTGAATAGGTGATATCACTCATTGAGATGTGAATTTTGATATCACACATTATAAAAAGTGATGTCATTTATTCAAATAGGTGAGATATCACTTAATTCATTTAGATGGGACAGAAAATAATAAGCTCTCCGAAATGTGATATCACTTATTCAAGTAAGTGATGTCCCTCATTCGTGTTGAATACGTGATATCACCAATTTGAATGGGTGATATCACTTTTTAATTTTGTATATGTGACATCACTTTTTGGAATGAGTGATATCACTTTTCATGTTGAATTTGGTGATATCACTTTTTGGAATGAGTGATATCACCCATTATAATAAGTGATATCTCTTTTTGGAATGAGTGATATCACGGAATTAAAATGAAAGAGTGATATCGCCCATTCGAATAGGTGATATCACTTTTTGGAATGAGTGACATCACCTATTTGAATGAGTGATATCACTTATTCGAATGAGTGATATCACTTTTTAGAACTGAATATATGATATCACCCATTCGAATGAGCGATATCACTCATTCGTATAGGTGATATCACTCATTCCAAAAAGCGATATCACCAATTCAAATGGGAGATATCACTTATTCGAATGAGTGATATCACTTTTCAGAACTGAATATGTGATATCACTCATTCCAAAAAGTGATATCACTTTTGGGAATAAGTGATATCACCTATTGAATGAGTGATATCACCAATTTGAATATGTGATATCACAAAGTGTTATTAAAGTCCAAACGGCACCCCATATATATATCGTTAGATATCCAAGGGAATGAATCGTGTGAGAAAAAAGCAGATGGAAAATAAAATAGAAAAGGAGACATATTAAATGTTGATTAACGAATTTATGACATACCCCCCCGCCCCCATATAATGACAATGCTACATATTACCGCTTTTCTGCATTCATGCACATATGTTTGAGGAAATAAAATGATGTTTAACGGCCCATGAGCATACTATTTAGGACGAGCATGGTTATTCGGAAGATTAATACAAAAATATGTGGTGGGTGGTAGACCAGCTACTATGTTTTTGTTTTGAGAGGTTACCTTATCTGACCATTTTCTGAAACTCATCCGATTTTGATGTTTGTAAGAAGAGTGTGTAAAACAAACAATACAAAGTCAAGTGACTTGTTCATTTCTGTCACGGACTGTATCTAATCAAATATATGTATTTATTTAGCCAAATATATGTATATTATTAGTATTTATCCAGCCCATAACACACATAGCATTTCATATAAAGAAAACATAATTATACATGTATGGATATCACCAGTTGTTATAAGACAAGATGTCTAAACGATTCCAAACGAAAATTAATGTACATGTGTATGATCAGAATAACACCAATGTATGCACATGCCGGCCTAAATGTGTGATGCGCACACATGTAAGGACAGCGCACGGCACCCACAGCTCGGTCACGTGCATAACCAGATCCACGAAGTTGTAGTTATAAAATAACACAAATGTCACACTGACCGGCCTATGGGTGGCATATATGAACCTCAACAGACCATGCATGGCATCCATAGCTCGGTATGGTGCAATAACTGGTCAATGTATGTCATGACCAGCATCACAAGTTATTTTGTGAACAAACTTATTGTATAGTGGGAGAGAAAAAAATCATCGACTGATAAGTATGAGTACAAGTAAAATAACACCAATTAATGTCGCACCGACCAGCCTATGGGTGGCATACATGAACCTCAACAGACCATGCATTACATCCATAGCCGGCCTGGCACAATACTGGCCTATGTATGTCATGACCAGCACCACAAGACACATAGCTCAGCCTTTAATGAACAAACTTATATGTATGCACAAGAGATAACAACCCAAATATTGATAAATATGTAGGAGTACAAGTAATATTTATTACACTAATGTCGCACCGACCAGCGTATGGGTGGCATGTACACGAACCTAAACAGACCGTGCATGGCATCCATAGCTCGGCATAGTGCAAATACTGGCCTATGTATGTTATGACTAGCATCACAAGACAAATAGCTCTGTTTTTGTGAACGAAATTGTTTGCACGGACAAGAGAAGACAATCCAAACATGAAAAATGTGTACGAGTACAAGTAAAATAACCTGACAGAGTACTAGAATAACATGTCATCCATAACATTATTGTTACCGTCCATGACAGAAACGCCTCCTAGCACCGGCTGAAGCAAAACTCGGTGTAAATAGAAGAACACACATAGTATCAAAACAATAATTCCAAGCCATCAAATGTCTCGCCTCGAGGCCTTGTCTTTATGTATCTACATAATATAGTAAAGGCATATCGCGACTGTAGGAGGAATGTGTAACATCAAAACATGAATACTTAATATTGATAATTTGACAATGGCCCTGGGTCCCACGAAGAGTGAAAACACTAATTCCATACACATATATTGATCTACATATGATGGTAAAGGCATGCGGCAAGTTTCATGTCTGTAGGATGTAAGGTATTTGTGTAACAATCGAATCACGAAACTTAATATGGAAATAAGGAAAAACTAGATGTGTCGGTAGAACCAACTGATGCTCCCCGATACCGCTTTGACTCTAACTAACACAGATGCAGACAGCAGATACTTAATTTGCCACGGAGACACTAACTCGCCGGGACGAGTTAGCTATCTCGCCGCGGCGAGTTAGTGTTGTCGCGGCGAGTTAGTGTCTCCGTGGCAAATTAAGTATCTGCTGTCCGCATCTGTTGTTGTTGTTGTTGTTGTTTTCATGAATTTCAGCCGCTTATTATTTGGCTCACCATCTGGTTGTACATGTATAGGGCAGTCCGCAGTATGTTGTGGCCCTTTGTACAGGACAGATCATAACTACTGTATGTCTCTTGTACTTGGCGGAACTCGGTAATATTAATATGCGGGCCCCTTTGTGTTTCGTGTGCCTGGTCGGACTGTGTGTGAGCGCATGCTCAACAGGATTCACACTGTTGTATTAAAATTAACATATGCACTGCTTGGCTGGCTGATCACGATCTACCCTTGTTGCCAAGTTCAGTATTTAGCACATGGCTCATCTGGGTCTACACCGACTGTATATGTATTATATATTATTGGTTAGTAATACACGCTGCAGGCCCGTACGCCGACTTTTTAGGGGGGGGGGGGTGGGCGTGCATAATGACGCAATTGGGGGTGTAACCCCCACCCCATCCTCCTACAACAAATGTTGATTTTTAACTCGCAAATGGAGCAATCTGAGAGGATTTTTATATGATACTTGATCAATATTTGGACACCAAGTATCGGATTAATCCATACCATTACCCCATCCATTGGAAACACGTTATAAGACTTTTTGTGCGGCAGGGGGGTCCAGGGCCATGCTCCCCGGGAAAGAATGAGCACATCCCCCTGCGTACGGGCCTGCCACACCACTTCATGTCATTGACATAGTTGTGTATTTAAACATTTGAATAACAAAATACTGGAGACTGCCCAGTACAACTGCCGAATAATGCCTGTACCAGGGCGGTGAGCGAAAAATAAGCGGCTGAAAGTCATGAAAGCAACAACAACAGATACATGTATATACTAGATCGCCGCGGCGAGATACTAACTCGACGCGGCGAGATAGTGTCTCCGTGGCAAATTAAGTATCTGCTGTCCGCATCTGTTGTTGTTGTTGTTGTTGTTGTTTTTGTTGCCAATTTCAGTATTTAGCACATGGCTCATCTGGGTCTACACTGACTGTAGCCTACACATGTAGGACTCAGAACGGGGGTCAGCCCCACAAACGGGGCCAATCCCACAAATGGGGCCAAATCCCACAAATGGAGACAATATTTCCCACAAACCGGGCCAAACCCACAAACGGGGCCAAGTTTTCTCACAAACGGGGCCAATTTTACGCACGTTCACGGACGTGACGTCAATAAATAGCGACGTCAATGACGTAAACATCAGACGTCACTCCAAAATAGCGGCGCCCATAGGCGACGTAACGCGACGTCGAGGATCGCTATTTCTGATGAGATTTCACGAAATTACCCTTGCTTTACTTGATCTGATTGACAATCTGCGTCTGTGACGAAATAGAAGATCTGTGCGATTTGTGAAGATCGTTTTCATGATGAGTGTTTGAGCAAAGACGGTATTGTATTGGTAACATAGGTCCGGACTTTTTGCGACTTGATGCATTTGGGGTCTTTTTTGTTGAATGCATAACCGACATAACTGAATGGAAAGACCGTGATCACACAGGCTGGGTAAGAAAACTAAGCCATGTAGTCCACACTCGTCGCAAATGCCCCAGTTCTAAAATCACAGAAACAGATTCTTTATATATGTATGTGTTTTAGACCGATGATGTCAGCATCATCGGTGCTAGTTCTGCGACCGTGCTTATAAAACGTGTGAAATCTACGAACGAATACGGTATTCGAGATCAGGAAGTTTGATTGGTTGAGCCAATGCACACTGCAGGTCCGTACGCAGATTTGTTCATGGGGGGGGGGGGGCATAGTGACGAACTTGGGGATGCAAACCCCACCCCCATTTTTGAAATCCTGGTGGTCTGAAACACCATTTCCTGCATTCTCAGCAAATAATGAGCACCCCCTGCGTACGGGCCTGCCACACCACTTCAGGTCATTGACCTAGTTGTGTATTGAAAAATACTGGAGACTGCCCAATACAACTGCCGCATAATGCACGTACCGGGGAGGTGAGCCGAAAAATAAGCGGCTGAAATTCATGAAAACAACAACAACAACAACATATACGCCGGGGCGCTTTTGAGAAGTAACGCGTTGGAAATGTGTAAACTATATAGTAGAATGTCAATTTCTAACGTGTTACTGGCGATAAGTAACGCGTTAGAATTCGAACGCGTTACATACGGTGGGTAACACGTTAGAAATTGGTTTCAACGTGTTAGAATTCGCTCATATTGGCGGTTCATGTCATAAGTACCGTTTCTAACGCGTTAGAAATCCAACGTGTTACTTTTCAGGAGTAACACGTTAGAAATGTATGGACTATATAGTCAAATAGTTATATTTAACGCGTTACTCCTCAAAAGTAACGTGTTACTTCTCAAAAGTCAACACGTTACTTTTCTAATATTGAATTGACCAATCAGGGCTTATGTTACACTCGAATGAGCTCGCGCAATGCAAATTTAGGCGCAAGTCTGTCTGTCTGTCTGTCTGTCTGCATGCCTGCCTGCCCTCTCTCTGTCTATCTCTCTATTTGTATCTCTCTTCTCTCTGTCTCTCCATCTGACTGAGTATGGGTCTCTATGTATACATGCCTTTCTCTGTCAGTATCTATGTCTCTCTATACGATGTTTGCCATTTTATAATTGAAGTAGCGACAGTGTCGTCAGCGAACTAGTTATATTACTGACCAGTGTAGCGCTAGATCAGCCGGTGCATCTGTGCAGTCAGATCAGGGCCTACGATGTTTGCCATTTTATAAATGAAGTAGCGACATTGTCGTCAGTTTTAACAAATATGAAAATGCTTCACCAAACGAAAATACCTGTGATGTTCGACTAACGGCCAAGCGGTGGAGAGAGACATAGATAGCGTGTGAAAGGGGTATAGTGAGACATAGATACTGACATATAAAGGCATACATAGAGACACATACTCAGTCAGATGGAGAGACAGAGAGAAGAGAGATACAAATAGACAGACAGACAGACAGACTTGCGCCTAGATTTGCATTGCGCGAGCTCATTCGAGTGTAACATAAGCCCTGATTGCATATGAAGTTCGAACTCTGCCCACGCTGGCAGCCAAAGAAAGCGAGGGTTTAAGCTGGGCTAGCTACTAAGACTTTAAAAGTTTTATCATAAATTCCATGTCGACTGACCTTGATCAATGGGGTATCATGTGTGGGCAATATAATGAAAATATGGATGATGATAAACATGCATATGATGTTCGAACTCTATCCCAGCAGTGGTTGAAGAAAAATAAAGTATTAAAAACTGTAACGCCACTATTGTGAAAGTTTAACGCAAATGTCGAAGTTATTTGACCTTGACCTTCGTCATGTGGGCGGCATGTGTATACAGAAGTGCACAAGTCAATCCGACTTATGCTTGCAGAGATACAACAACTTTAACGCAGATTTTGTAAAAGCATTAATGCAAATTTTCAAAGTTATTTTACCCTAACCGTGGAAAGTTTGGAGGTATGGGTGGGCGATGCGATGAAAAAATGGATGATGATAAACAGGTGTATGAAGTTTGAAGTCAATCCAACTTATACTTGCAGAGATACAATGTAATTAGAAACTTTAACACACATTTTAAACTTTAACGCAAATTTGACGTTGAACCTGGAATGGTGGGCAGTATGGGTGTATCAACATTTTGTAAACTTTAACGCAAATTTCAAAGTTATTTGACTTTCACCTTGGGAATTTGGGTAGCATGTGTGGGCCCGAGGATTAAAATATCGATGATGATAAAAAGTCAATCCGACTTATGCTTGTAGAGATACAAGGTACTTAAACACATTAACGCAAATTTTGTAAACACTTTAACGCAAATTTCAAAGTTAGTAAGTTGGTAATTTGGGCAGCATGTGTGTGCCATAGGATGAATATATGGATGATGATAAACATGTATACAAAGTTTGAAGTCAATCCACGGTGTGTTAAAATCTTTAACGTTAATCGGGACGTACGGACGGACGTACGGACGGAAGGACATGCATAATGCCATTCGGTGCGGAGGCATAAGAATTTAGAATATAATTCGGCCCACACAATTTCTTGTTTCTGGCCATCACTAATAGGTAACTAAGTAGGCGTACCCTAATTGGTGACGTATGCTGGCAACTCGGAAAAGTGGATTGTCAAAAGGTTTATCATCTTGCAGTAGCCAATGACTGACTGTTTCCTCATCACGTGCCATCATAGTCCCTCCCTCGAGAGTGTATTACTCCAGGCAGTAAAACTTATGCGCTGATCAATTAACTGTAGGCGGGTCAAATATTACGCGCTCTGTGCATAGTTGAGACTACATGTATATATATTGTCTTCAAAAAGTGATTTCTCATGAAACGAACGAATGATTTCTCAATCCATGAAATCAATGATTTCCCAAACACTGTTTTGTGTGTAAAATAATTCCGACATCAAAGATTCAAAGTGAATTTAATTTAAAGATATTGTATTTGTATATTAATTACAAAATAAGCATCAATAAAAAGTGAATTTGACGAAATGGCTTCTGCGATGATAAAGGTAAGTAGAGCTTTATTGATTTGTATGCCCCTGATCTCGAAGAGCCGGTGGCATATAGTGTTTGGACCGTCCGTCCGTGTGTCCGTCACGGTTAAGACGATTATATGAGTTTCTCATACTGAGACGTATGCTGTCAAAGGGGGAATGTCATGTTATTTCATAAAATTATATCAAATGTTTATTTTATTAAGATTTTCTTTCCGTGTTGGAATTTAGGATTTTGATTTGTGTTCGCTAATGTGTATGTATTTGTTATCCTCTTACATTGCAACCGGATGGCTTCATGCCAAAAACATGCGAGGTATAAAATGATGGGTTTAAAATCATAACGGCTATGTTTCCGGTATTCAAATGTGGTTGTGACTGGAGAAATGGGGGTTATGGCATTTCTGGCCAGTCTAGCTCCTGTTTGATAGCACATATATGCTGCATGCTATTGTTATAAACTGTTTGTTACAAGCATGTTACGTTTTTCAGCAAGAGAATGTCGAACATTGTACGTCCTGATTAGACTGCACAGATGCGCAGGCTGGTATGGATGTACGCTATTCGCATAAACCATAAGCCCCATTTATCCAGTCACAGCCACATTTTAATAACAAGACAATACAGTACACTACTTTGTATTACATTTTGGATTGTCATCTTCTTGAATTATTGAGGAAATTGGCTATTTTATAAGAATGGCTTGCCATCTACACGGACGAATTTTGCTAAGTTCAATATCCTAATTGCATTTGTAGCTAGATAAGTTCATAATATGAATGTATGTAAGTATTTGAGATGCATATACATGTATACATATATTAATTCATTGTGTACGTTTAAAATACATATGGTATGGTCTGGAATTACCACCCTAATCGTATCTCCGTATTTTACCGTAAATGGTTTCCATGAATTGCTATATGTTCCGTAAATGGAGTCGAAAGTTGGCGAAAATATCAGGGCAGATGCGGAATTCTATTTCGCATCTGCCCTGTAATTTTCACCAACTTTCAGCATAATTTACAGAAAATATCGTAACTTTTGGAAACCATTTTCGGTAAGATACGGAGATACGATAAGGGTGGTAATTCCAGAGCATGGCTCATATTATATTTGGCCCCCAAAAACTTTAGCAAACCTTTAAACCGTTTTGTCAGGAGTGTTGGAAAACTTGCAAACTAACATTCAATAGGAAATTTCCTTGAACCTTCAAACAATTGGTATTATGTCAACGTTAATTTACAAGTGAATTGTACACTACACGTACAGAACATGTCCAATGTTTTGCCACGGACTACACGTACGTAGTCTAATTACCATATGTTTTCTCTATCCAGAATGGACCATGGACTCTTCAGCGAGACGAATGCACTGGTTTAGTCTACATCTACATATATTCAGGTACATGTATGACTAACACTTTGATAATGTATGTAACTTAAACAAAATACCGGTATATATTATATTGTTTAAAGGCCTAGATCGGTTCTACACGGAACCAATGTCTGACACTGCCACTAACAGTTGTAAATTGTTGATACAATCTTTCATACTGACAGATGTAATGAATGGCCAATTAAGTAGCAGAGTCCAACTTGGCTCTCTGGATGTAACACAATATGGATAACGGTTGTTGTTTCTTGACCACTGTGGTCAGCAGAAGAAATAATTATGTCTGGCTTCTGCTTTGAATTCGGAACAAAAATGTCCATTGATTCAGTGTACATTTGTAGTTCTAGAAATACCCTGGTTGATTTGAGTTCCATAAATGACACAAACCATGGGCCTAGGTTATAAAAGTTTGCTCAAATAGCGTATGCTCAGTATCAACCAAACATCTTGCTTGAGTCTGAGTGTATATGCTCAGTATCAACCAATCAGCTTGCTTGAGTCTGAGTTTGATCAAAAGTTGTATAAGCTCGGCCCGGG
>JBEVXT010000142.1:0-5884 GCA_040505955.1 Sedimenticola sp.
CGATCTCGTTGCCGTTGACAACATCAGCTTCGACCTCAATCCCGGGGAGGTACTCGGCTTTCTCGGCCCCAACGGGGCTGGCAAGTCCACCCGTATGCGCATTATCAGCGTTGACATAGATACCCATCATTGTAACTTCTCAAAAAGTCCGTGCCATAGGGGTGCAGTTACCAGAAATAACTGTAACTATTCAGTTGGTGCTCGGGGTCGGAGTCGATTGCCCACATGGATGTGGGTAATGAACGTGAGCTAGGAGCATGAGCTGGGAGCGGTAGCATTGCGTCAAGATGGATGGAATATGCACCTTTTTACGGCGCAATCGACTCTGATCCCAAATTCAGCTGAATAGTTACAAGCTCTGAACGAGCGGAAACAGGAGCTGTTTGAAAAATATCACTTAGCTCGTTTGGGTGTTTTCGGTTCTGTTGCCAGCGATGAGAACATCAAGAGTGTCGCTACCCCGTGAAAGATTTTGGGACATCCCAGTCCCCAAAATCTACTCGCCTACGCGACAGCCGTTAATGCCCCAACCGTCCTGCATCCGTCATGACTCTACGGCGTTTCAGCTTTCAGCCTTCCATGGCGGTCAACTAGGGCAACGTGGTAGATTGAAGCGAACCAAGGCTCGTAATCTTCTTGAGCGGTTGCGCAACTTTGAGGATGATGTTTTGCGATTCATGATGGTGAAGGAGGCACCCTTTACCCGCAATCAGGGTGAGAGGAGTCTACGAATGACCAAGGTTCATCAGAAGGTGTCTGGCTGTTTTCGCTCGATGATGGGTGCGAACTATTTCTGTCGAATTCGCAGCTATATAACCATCTGTCGTAAAAACGGGGGTATCGTCTACTGAGGCGCTCAGGCTCTTATTCCAGGGGGAGATGCCTGCATTCATGAATCCAGGTACCTGAATAGTTACGATTATTAGACCCTATTGCTCGTGGGGTAGAGATCAGGTCTTCTGAGGGCCATGAATTTTTGCACAATAGAAATGGAAACGGAGAAGGGAAAGAGCAATGACACAAATTCAAGAGCTGGCAAGGAGCGATGTAGTTTCGCTCTCTTTGCTTAGCAAAAGCAAATTCCTATCCATCAATAACCCAGCTACTGCCCTAGGGCGTTTCATGCAATACCGAGTCGGTGGAAGACGAAGAAAAATTGATAGGAAAACTGAGCAGATCGGCTTTGCTGATGACTTGAGCGCAGACGCCATGAGCGTGGGCTTGGAACCATTGCTGCCCTGATTTGCCCGCCATCGACTCCAATACGGCGGCTCGATAACACTCGGGAACCCGAATTCGATAGATACAGTCTGTGAAGGGGCGGCTGCCCCGGGCGACAATGGCTACTCTGCCAACGCAGCGTGATCCAACGCGGGCCAAAAGTATGTCGCCCTTTTTGGCGAGATGTTTTTCCGAGTGCTCCAACCGGTGGAAAAAAAGGGGGTTCTCTGGCGCGTCAGGAAAATCACCCGTGTGGAAATGCGTCAGTCCCCGTGCCAAACACGCCTTCCGTGTGATGGTGCCTCGTTTGATCTCCGCTCCGATCGAGGCGAGCGTAAGGAGAGAGTCGTTGCTGTGTGCGCTCCTCCACTTCCAGTATCCGTAATCCATCCTCTTTCGAGCCGATGCTGCCGAGATTTCCAACAATTGGCCAAGTGCCATGGTGGCGTTGGCTTGATAGAGAGTAATGGTGGGGAGGCGTTTCCCACTGCGGCGGAGAAGCAGGATGTGAGTCAGTGCTTCGGTATTGCGGAAGATGCTGCGTGGCATCTGGATTACGCCGAACAGTTCGTGATGCTCAAGTAAGTCTTCTCGCAACGGTTTAAAGAGGCATCCACTGATGACGCTGTCAGGAAGGATGATGCCTAATTCCCCGCCTTTACGGAGGAGACGGAGATTCTGCGCTAGAAACACCACGTCAGAGGTAAGGTGTTTGAGTCGTGAGCACCGAGGGAGTCCCGCTTCCTTGAGTAGGGCACTGTAATCCTCAGTCTCCGTCAGGTTCAGATAGGGTGGATTGCAGACTGCCACATCGATGGAGCCGGGTTCCACCGCGAATTTGGGGCAACTATGGGCATTGAGGCCATCAGTCTGTATCAGGTGAATCTTGGGATAGCGGCGGCGCAATGAATCGAAACCGCGGGGATCGAGATCGGCTGCGAGTATTCGGCTATCTGGCCACCGATTCACGGCGGCGCAGAGTAACGAACCTTTCCCCACACCCAGGTCCAACATTCGGTGGGCATGGGGGATCGTCAGTTGCGAGACCAGCAGTTGGGATACCGCATGCTCGGTGTAATAGGCGGCCAGGGCGCTCATCTATGTCAGTAGCGCCCGGCAGTCGAACAGGTACCCCTTCTCTGCACCCTCTGTGCTGCCCGGCCGAGGGGTGGGGAAATCGAAGAGGATGCGTACCCGCGCCCGCTCCCGTTCTTCAAGGCCGAGATAAAAGAGGAGTACCCCAAGGAGCATCGGCTTGGGGCCCAGGGGGACGATATCCAGCCACCGATGGGTAACGAACTCCTCCTGGAAGAAGCGGCGTATCCCGTCAGCTCCTGCTGCCTTGATCCGATGCATATTCTTGGGGTGATCATCCTCCAGCCGTTTCAGCCAACTTTGGTTGGCGTTCCAGGCGTAGTCGAATCCGTTGTCAACATAGGAGGGATCGCCAATGACGCCATGAAGTCGCTCCCAGCCCCAGTCAAATGCATCAATGAAGCGTTCGGCGCGGCCTACGTCAAAACCTGTAATAATGTAGTGGTGGGCCTGACGCGCCCCCTCCAGGCCGGGATCGAAACTGACGTATCCCCGTGGCTGCTGGATGGGCTGGAGAATCAGCCCCTGTGTCTTCATCACGTACTCCTTGGGTACCAGATAGAGGCCCTGGAGGGTGGCGGGGCGTAGCTCCAACAGCTGGGGCATCAGGTAGAGGATGGTGTCCAGTTCCAGGCTGGTGATGTCGAAGACAATGTGGGGTGAGGTGACGCCGTGTCGTTGGAGACACTGTCCGATCACCTCCGCCAGTTGGGACCAAGTTACATCCTCCTCCTGTTTGTTGCCGCATCGGAGAAGAAAGTGCGCGTGGCGAGAGGGGGTGCGACGGGCGACGCCCACAGTCAGCAGGTTTGGGAGAGGGGCGAACCGATCGAACCCCTCCCGGCAGCGCCCCTCGGCCTCCAGTGCCCGTTCACCGCCGTAGATGTAGAGCGACCAGGGGTAGAGGTCCAGGGGGAGACGCCAACCCTCGGGGGTATTGGGAAAGGCGAGGGCGCCATTCACAGCAGCTTGCCCTGTTTATTGTTCCCCTCCTTGTGGTTAACGCTGCGATAGCGCTTCTCCTTGGCCTTGACAAGCGCCTTCCAGTTTCCCTCATCGCCATAAAACAGGGTACTCAGTTCCGTGGGGGTGAGCTCCATCCCCTTCTTCTGGCGCCAGGAGATGTTGAAATGAGGGGCATAGCGGGGATGGAGTTGCCAGGCGTCCCGCTGTTCGTCGGAGAGGCTCTTCTGCTTGTTGCCCCGCAGCCAACGCAGCACTGCATCCGTGCGGCAGCGCTGCAGCATTGCATCGACCTCTTGGTCTATTTCCCCCATCACCTTGAAGTGGTTGATCTCCGGTTCACTCTGGCGCGGCCCCTTGTGGATCACCTCGAAGAGGCGACCCAATCGCTGGACAAAACGGTGGATCTGGCTGGCGTCCTGACCCTTCTCCACCAGCTTGCGGAAATAGGTCTCTGACTGGGCGTGGATCGCCTGGCTCTGGATGGCGGTGTCGATCGGAAGGTGCCGTTGGTCGCCTCTGGCAAGCCAGTTCTCGATGATGGCGTAGCAGAGGTCGAGGGCGACGCGGGTGTTGTTGCCGGCGATGCCGACGATATGGTGGAAACCGGCGTAGGTCTTCTCCTTGTGATAGAGGCTGTGGAGCCAGTAGAGAGCCCCTGTATGGTAGTTGTGGTACCAATGCTTCGCCTTTGGTGAGTCTTCCCGAAAGGCCTTGATTACCCCCTCGACCTCCTTGCCTTGGTTGACCAGCACTACGGCCACCGCCTGGCGTAAGAGTGAGGGTTCTTGATCCATCCAGGCGATCAGTGGTCCGGCGACCTCGGGGGGGTGTTGTTTATTAAGCCACTGCCGCAAGGGTGCAGTGCCCCGCTTTCCTGTCAGGTAGCTAATCTCGTCGCCGATGGTAAGTTCGGCGAAGAGACGTTCCGGGTCGGTGTAGCTGCGGCGGCTGAAGTACTTGGATGCCTCCAGGTGGCGCTGGATCACCCGTTTGATGTGGGCGCTGAACTGGGCGAAGGTGATTCCCTCGTCCAGGTTGTAGTGGCGGAAATCGTGGGTCGTCTCCAGCGGCTGACCCTTGGCCAGCGTCTCGTAGGTGTGGATACCGTCGTTGCGGGAGAGCAGCTTGAAGGTGACCCGGTCAGACTCCTTCGCCTGCTTGAGGCGCGTGTTGACGATGCGCTGTTGGTAGGCGTGGAAGTTCTCATACTCGTCGATGAAGACGGCGAAGTAGTGGCCGGCATCGCGAAAGGTGGAGTTTTTTCGTAGCTCCTCCACCAGGGTTTTCATCAGAATGTTGCTCTGAACCACGAAGGGCATGGAGCGGCTGCGGGGATTGTTGATGTACGCACGAATCTCCCAAAGGCGCTCATCCATCTGCTCTTCCAGAGTCGCATAGTCATCGCACTTGGCAACCCCCAACTCCCGGCTGAGCCGGTGGCAGAGTCGCGTTACCTCCAGCCACCTCTCCAGTCCCCCGAGGCGCGCCAGTGCCTTGAGCGCCTTGCGCAGGAAAAGTTGGTCAAGGAACTGACCGAAGAGCAGATTGAAGTTCTCTCTCGGCCCCTCCTCATCGCAGTTGAAGGCATTAAGGAGGTCAATGTCGAGGCGGAACCAGAGTCCGATCTGGAGGGTGTTCTCCGGGCCGGGCTTTTGTCCCTCCCTCTCCAGCCGGTAGGCGATGGTCTCGAAGTCGAACCAGCGAGCCAGCATAGTTTTGCCGGTGCCCCGGGAACCGAAGACGACGGTGGGCATGAACTGCTCCAGCGCATAGCGGATATTGTTACCCGGATCGACGAAGTGATTGACGACGTCTGACTCGTTCCAGTATTCGATACGAATAGCTGGGAAGGGATTGATTCGATCGGACTGTGTGAACTCCTCTACGCTGGAGGTGGTTACATCCTTCTCGAATCTCTTTGCTAGGCTGACCATTGAGAGGGTGTAGGGGTTTGAACTCGAAAAAGGGTCGTCGCTATCCATGGCGAGGACCTCTTCTCGTAGTCCCAGGTGGTGGTCGTACGGTACTGTAACGTCAAAACCCCTACCTTCGAAGACCTTCCATTCGCTGCAGATCTCTGTTAATCGCCGTTTTATTTCGCTCTCCTTCATCGATGATGACGGTATAGGAGAACCCACCAGGAGGATCTGTTTCTCACCATACGCCTTCACATTGTCACCATTGATCAGGGTGCCTATCGCTTGTGCGGTGCCTTCTATGTTTTGCCGGTTCAGGCCGGTGGCACAAACCACAGTATCGGCCAGCAGCAGGGTGGCGGTATAAAAGATGTCGCTAAACCCGGTGCGGGAATCGATCAATACGTCGTCGAATCCCTCACGACGGAGCTGAAACTTCAAGGCGTCGAAGAAGGCGGTGCCGGCCTCCTCTTCATAAAAGCTGCCCCAGTCCCACCGGGCAAGTTGGGCCTGGTAGTCGAGCAGCTCTTCGTCGCGTTTTCCGGTGGCGGGCATCAGCCAGATACTGCCACGAGCCGACTCGTCGATGAAGTTGCCCCGCGCCGTTTCCTCGGAGTTGGAATCCTCCAGTCGGGCGATTCGGTCGTCGAAGACGCTGCTGCGCAACAGGTAGTCGCGAACCCGCC
>JBEVXT010000143.1:0-11026 GCA_040505955.1 Sedimenticola sp.
TCACTAAAACAAGAGCGAACTATTTTCTTAAGGACTACTTTTTGCATACCCCACGGATGGTTATCTGAGTGATTTGGCCTATATATACCTAAAACCATTGTTGTGTCAATCTCACATTTCATCCGGTCTGAAGAATGTCATCAATCTAAGATACTGGTTCATTCTTATCATCATCATCATCATATATATAGAGACCGAGTATGAGCTATGCTCATACTTAAGCTATTCAGCTTCGCAGGCCCATCTTTAACCCTTTCACCCCTTTACGTTTGACATAGGTTTGACCGTGCCTCCCTCCCCTGTCGGTTTACTTGTCATGGGTCCCACCTTGGTCACGTCCTTGCAGTAAGCGGGGAGATCCCGCCCGCTCTATACACATGGAGATACGGATAGTGCAGATCCTGATGGGGCGGCTTACATGTTTTTCGCAGAGTACTGCAGTCGGTCTCTAGTTTTTTGTCACTTGTTGGTGATTTTCCTTTTGTAGGAAATTATGAAAGTTTTTATATAATTTTCTTCAGTATTTTACGTTTTAACCCTTCACCCCCTTATAATTGGTATTGGGATTCCGTATCTCTCCTTTAGTCTAATTTGTTTATTTTTGTCCAGCAGGGGGATAGTGCAGATCCTGATTGGGCGGCTCGCATGAGTTGTTTCATCCGGGTCTACCCTACTCGTAGTGTTTGTCCTTCAAGATGGCCGCTATAGGCTATTGTTTTTAATTGGCTCGGTGTTCACGATTGTTTGTGCGTGATTGGTTTGTTGTTTACTGTAATTGGTCTGTTTGCCCTGCTCGTTTCCGTTTATGCTGACACATTTGAGCATAATTGCTGTACTCATTGCCCGTTACCTGTATATATGTTAGTGGTTTATGAGGGTATTTTCATTACCACTATGGCTTTCCATTTAGAGGGTACACCTACTATTGCAATTTTCGGCGACAGCCACGTACGTCGGTTGGAAGAGCAGGTGCTTGGGCGCCTGAGTATTCATCCCTGCGTGACGAAGTTCATCGGCTTCGATGGTTTGACGGCGGGAGATGATACGCCCCGGGCCATAGGCATGCGTGAGGAGGCTATGAAGGAGCTTTTGTCCTGCCAAGCAGATTTCGTTGTCGTCAGCGTCGGCGGAAATGACATTTGTCCGGAGTTCGGGGCGAGGCAGGTTTTCCGGCGAATTTGGGCGTTGGTCACCCGTATCAAGCAAACCGGGGCTGTTGTCTATGTTACCGGGATTATTCCTCGCTTAGATGTGTCCAAGGGCCGCGGTATCCAGCGCACTAGCTACGAAAAGATTCGACGGGCCGCCAGTACCATGTTGAAGGAGCGTTTGAAGGGCCATTACATTCCTCTGCCATTCCATTTGCAGTCGGATCTGGGGAAGGACGGCGTTCATTTAACCGTCAGTGGGGCCCTGAAGTTCTCCGCTCAGATTGAAAGTATCCTGTGCCGTGATCGTCCTGAGTGGGTTCTTCATTATTAGGCGGTCCAGGGATCAGAGAAGAAGAAAACGGTCCTTTTCAGGGCCAGAACATATATTTATGAAAGTTACTTTTCTTTTTGTCAATTTGTCTAGTACAATCAATAAAGTTTACACATACTGGCTATTTTAGTTGTGCCATCGGGGACCGGTTATTATTACCTGTCCATCATGTAAGGGATCGATCATAGTCTGGTTTGTTGTGGTAGGTATGTATATTGGTATTTGTCAGGGGGTCACATCTTCTGTCAGTGTGCCTGTGTATAAATATTTCTATTTGTGTTGTCAGGGACGGGTCATTATTTCCTGACCGTGCTGTCGGGGATCGATCATGATTGGGTTGTGTTATTAGGTGTGTTTATTGGCGTTTGTCCTGGCCGCATTTCCAGTCTGTATACCTGTGTATACATATGTATATATATACGACCGCCCGCTTTTCATGTATCTAGCATGCACAAGTTTGTATACAACATTTATTTTTATGTGGTACGTAGTTACATAGTCTAGGTGTCAGGCTACTGCAACACTCATAGGGCTATTTCTAACCCCATGTCGCCAGAACGAATTAACTGGGCGTGGTGATGGTTCGCCCTACCCTCCCAAGTGGCGCCCGTGACTGGGTTCATCGGTGAGACCCCCCCCCCCCACCCCGTTTCCAAATGTGGTTAGTTTATTAATACACAGGCTCTCTTTTTTGCTGCTAGTTTGCCCTGCTACATGGCTCTGCCTGTCTCGCGCCGGACAAGGCCCCGTAGTCTTGTGGGTCTTGCTGTCCTCCTCTCCCCGTCCCTGGGACTGGCTGGGTGTTTATTTCGTTAATATTTAGTGACTGTGTGGGTGTATGTTGATCTTATATTTTACTCCAGCCTTTATATATTGCAGTAGTGCGTGATAAACTTCATTTTCTTTGTCCTGTGGTGGGAATAATAGAGTGTATATTGAGTCTGTTATGTTTAACTTTAGTATTGTGTCAGAGAGCACCTTTCTCTGTTTGGCTAATGCGGGGCAGTGGTATAGGAAGTGCATGAGTGTTTCTGGCTCATCTTCATCGTGGCATGCCCTACATTTCGGCGTCTCTTCTTTATTTGCAAAGTTATTTGCATCTAGACCGTTGTGATCTAGTCTTAACCTGGTTATTATTACATCTGCTCTGCGATCCATGCTATACTGTTTGCATCTTGTAGGTAATTGTGGGCAATTGTCCCTTAGCTGGTTTGATAGTAGTAGGGCCGGTTCACACAATCATTAGCACTGTATCAAGACAAACAAATGCAATTCCTTGGTAATAAGGGCCAATATCGAGTTGTAACTATTGTAGACAACATTTGATTCATGTGCACAACATATGTTGCATCCCTCACACCCCCTTAACATGGGTAAATCAATTTAAAACTAGAACACGACCTGTACCTGAACCAGTTAAGCACTGGTATAGAAGTTGGCTATAATCATACAAGCGAACGATGTATATAACCAAACATGTGTCCTTTGAATTCCGCATTTCCTCTGGAATGTTCTCCAAAATCCGCCATTTTACTAGTAATGATACAACGTATCGGCTTGTTTATTTGGTTGGAATGGCCTTTATTACACATTTGAACTAGTTATATGACAGAACGTGGGTCTTTGAAATTCGCGTTATATTACAACTCCGCATTTGCTTTGAAAGTTTCGCAAATTTCCGAAATACGGTATTGAGATTAGTAATACAAGGATGGAGTTGGTTGCTCTGTTTGCTGGGCTATATACTCCGCATTTGCTTTGAAAGTTTTCGGCAATTTCCGACATATGATATTTAGACTAGTAATACAAGGATCGAGTTGTTTGATTTGTTTGCTGGGCTATATACTCCGCATTTGCTTTTAAAGTTTCGGCAACTGCAGACATATGATATTGAAACTAGTAATACAAGCATTGGGTTGGTTGCTTTGTTTGTTGGTTTATTTACTCCGCATTTGCTTCGAAAGTTTCGGCGATTTCCGACATTTGATATTGAGACTAGTAATACAAGGATCGAGTTGGTTGCTCGGTTTGTTGGGTTAGACACTCCGCATTTGCTTTGAAAGTTTCGGCGATTTCCGACATATGATATTGAGACTAGTAATACAAGGATCGAGATGGTTGCTTTGTGTGCTGGGTTATACACTCCGCATTTGCTCTGAAATTTTCGCCAATTTCAGACATATGATATTGATAATACAAACATCGAGGTGGTTGTCTTGTTGGTTGGGCTACATTCATACATATGAATTATACATAATAAAAGGCATGTGTCCTCCGCATTTCGCATGTGCTCTGATAGTTTCGCCAAATCCCTACATTATGATATTTACAATAATATAATCAAGTTGGTTGTCTTACTGGATCGTCTGTTTTCATACAAGTGAATTATGCACATGACAAAGCATGTATATTTAAAAATTCCGCATTGGTTTGGGTATTTTCGCCAAATTCCGACGTCATAATATTGACATTACTAGTATCGAGTCGGTTGTTTTGTTGGAATGGAAATAGTAATCAAATGAACTAATTATATAACGAAATGTGCGTCCTTTTGTATTATTTTCGAAATTTACTGAACACACATATCTGGTGGCGTTATTTCGCGCTTTTTGGCACAAATTACAACCGATTAATCAGTTGGAATGGAATGTGACAAACACTATCAATAGTATGTGTCAGATGGAAATTAAATGAATTTAATCACGTAAAAACGCTTGCAACACAAGTGATAATTTTGTGGAAATAAACAAAAAAATAGTTTTGTTTTAAAATGTCTGCAATTGGAATATATCTCAAAGATCCGGGTTGTGTGTCAGCCATAAAATTTGTTGATCAGACGCTACATTGACATGACATTAAACCGCGGGAATGGATGATCACTGGACCCTACGATTGATTTATAGTCCATTGCCGCCTAAGCAGACGCAGTTGTGTAAACAAAATACGGACAATGTTGAAATAGTCTGGATATTGATTCTCACTTGAAAATCAGACTTGCAGTTGGAAAAAAACTGCCTTGCCGGCGAGACCCGATCAGCTAAGACACACTTCTTACCGAGTCAAGTACAGATGTAAATAGACTATGTGTAACACTGACAAGTCATGCGCATATACATTCCATTAACATAAAATATACAAAATCGGTAATTTGCGCCATCCATTCATATCTCTACATCCATTGGCCGTTCATCAGTCAATATCTAATTGATTTACTCGACAGCGTCCGGCTGTTTTTATACCGTACATAATAGTAATAAGAAGGAGAATTATGCAATTGATACATAGTTATACTAATGAACATAGCATATGGCAAAATGTGTGCAGTTTGAGTTCCGCATTTGCTCTGTATCTTTCTCCAATTTCCGACATCATGATATTGATAATACAAGCCTCGTGTTGGTCGTTCTGTCGGATTGGTTCAATTCTGAGTTTGTTCGCCACGCTTGTGGGTATTTTCCCGTGAACATTGGTTTTACTGCGTCTTAATTAGCCATGAAATCACCAAGCGTGGCAGCGTGGCTCGCGTCTCAGAGTAAAGTCGGTCATTTTATGTTTCGCGTTGGACACACACGCATCGCATACATAATCACGTTATTCGAAGAGCGAAAATTGCGTACGCAATTGGAATATATTATTTACCAAAACACATACCAGTGTATTTTTTTATATAAAAGTACGACATCCTGGTATACTAGGTAAGTCTAAAACTACAGTTGAGATATAGTGTGAACTCTCACTTCTCAACTAAAACTATAGTTAAACAGTCAAGTCTTAGAAGGACAACTTGAAACTCCTTTTGATTGTTACGTACGAGATCCGCCAACGGCTTCTATGTTGAGATATATATATAGTGACAACCCAAACTCACTTCTCGACTTGAAACAGCCAATTTTAAAGGACAACTTGAAACTCCTTTGGTTGTTAATATAAGAAGCTTCGGTCTTGTACATTTACACACACGAGTGTTATTTTAACCAGTCCCTTAAATGAGATATTCCCATGCGTATATCATTGCTTAATGTAAATGACCTGGTTTTGCTCTGCGTTTTAAACCACACACTGTTACATATTACAGAACTTTGTCTGTATAGTTAACGTAAAACGCAGTTTTTACATGCAAATAAACGTATTGCAAAACTTATGCTAAAAACACAATTGATAGGCACTTTAACGGCTTATCATTTGTCGGATATACAATATATGATTAGCGTATCGTGTATCTGATTCACACATATATATAGTGTTTCCTGGTTTTAGTGCGGCTGAGGAAGGAGTCTTGCTCCGAAACATGTTCCGCCTTGAGTAATTGTTACTGCTATAATTGGGATACACTTGGTATATCTTTTGTTTTATGAGATACGCACTAACTTAGCTAAGGAAACGTTTGCCAACCACAACATTAGGCAAATACATATACCTTCTATGCCTAACAATACACATTGATTCTCGTTACTCGAGACAATAAGCGGTCAATAATACTGTCCAGATTACGTGTATTCACGTTATTACCGTTGCTATAAAAAGAAAAATGGACAAAGGCCGCTTAAAGGAAGGCACCCCCAAGACGTTGGGTATCAAACTCAGCAACGCAGGGGCTTCACTAACCCAGTATGTGAAACCTTTTGTTCCATCCATACAATCGTGCTTTTCTGGGAGGCCGTCAACACCCCTCATCATTGAGTCGACATGGGCTGGGAAACCCGCACGGACGGAAACCATTAACCCGCCTTCGGGTGGGGGTCGGTTGCTTATGGGTGGCAAATTGAACCATACAAATAGTAATTCGTGGCACAATGTCACGGATAATGATTTACTTAAAATGTACAACACGATCAGTCATAACGTTATAACGGCTCACCACAAAGAAAAACTCTGGATGAGTACTGTTGGTAGTAGGGCGGCCCAAAATGGAATTTACAACTCTATATTACCGATCTTAACACGGAGGTCGCCACTTACTAAACGCACAGACTTCAAGGCGGATATGCGTCTATTAGCAAACAATACGGCGCTACAGGCCAGCAACATTCTCTGCAATCACTGGAAATTGGAGAAATCACGTTGTAAAATACGAAAATCTCAGATTTTGGCTGAAATACGTCGCCGAATATCAGATTGTCAGGCAGGTAGTCAGTTGGCGGTGAAATTGAGCAACAGCAATAGGAATATTCGCAAGAACGAAATTAAAGAAATGAGATCACGTAAAAGACGCTTGCAAAACAGAAAAAGAAAACTTGGGACAAACAGTGCTGCCGAGAATGCAGAAAAACAACCAACATTTACAGAAAACATGGATATATCTCTTGAGAGCGACAGGCGCCAATCCAGTGTTGGCCCATCGATTAGCGTGAAACAACAAGACGCTTCTCTGGCCCCATCATTGAACTGCGTGAACACTCCACTAATTGGTTTTATGCTTGATTTACAACCCGCAGTGACCGGTGAGGCATGCCAGTCAGCCGAACCTCTAACAATGACGTTGACACCAGAGCGAACATCTACTCCCAGGAAAATCAGACTTATAGCTGAAAAATGCACTGACATACCATTAGAATCCGACCATCTAACCAACACACTACCTTGGTCAGACCCTTTAAGCGGGTTACTTGATGATTATGATTTTGACGATGATTGGCCGCCCTCCGATCTTGACTACAGGAAATCTGGTCAGCAGGCACATAGCAGCAAAAATAACACATCGCCACTGAGGCTAAACGGGCTTACGGAGAAGTATGTAGCACTGCCCAACTCCGCATCAAGCAAAATTGGAGATGCACTGCTTGTTGATTCTACTGCGACAAATTTGGTTGACCCGACACCGATTGTTCATAAAAACAATACGGAATTGAATTGGCCAAGTCAGTCCACATGCTCTTCGGCTTTTGACACAATTTGGGATAATAGTATGGAATCTATCCGCTTTACTTGTGAACAAAACACATCGAAATCAGTGTTGTCTGATTCGGATATTCTTGAAATAGTCAGAAAAACATTGGCTGACACGTCAAGCAGTTGACTAATTGCTACCTCATCCAAAACCCGGTCACGATCTGTGATAAAACATTGCAAAAAACGCTCAAACATTGAACGACAACGCCTCAGGAAACTCCGGAAAAGAACACAGGTTAAAAAGATCACTAGTGAAAGAAAATCTCAACAGCTAAATTTAGCGAAAACTTACATTAAAAATCTTTCAAAGAAAGAATTGAGCGACGATGAATGCTTACTACTAAGTAAAAATCTGAAGTTTATACCTACACCTAAACCACCGAAAACGAGAGACATTATAAAAGACTACAGTTTGTATGTGACTAAAATGAGAACTCGCCTATGGACATATCTCCAGGACTTTAACCCGAAACAGCAACATTTCATCATAAAAACACAAAAACCAAGTAAACCATCTGACAGTTTGGATTTGGAAAATTACTTAACAGCCACTCAAATTGAATTGGCCAACATAAGCGAAAAACAATCTTTACGAATCAAAAGTAACCTGAATCTCGTGCGAGGGGCGATATCTAACATAAAAAAGAACACCACAATACGTTCAAAAGTAAGGAATAACCTCTCCACTCACCTAAGACGGGCACTTAAAAGTCTAAAAGGAAACACGGATTTGGTAATTAAAAAAGCAGACAAGGGCCAGTCCACAGTCGTCATTGACAAACAGGGCTATATTCAGGAGGGTCACAGACAGTTACAGTCAAGTTCACATTACTGTCCCATTGATACGAACTTAACAGATGAAACAGCAACAAAAGTTCATACAGCATTACTGGATATGCTTGAAAAGGGTGAAATATCAGACAGTAATTTGAGTTATCTGGATCCATTGTTTAATGAGCAATTACGCACACCGGAGATGTACCTATTAAACAAAATACACTCCAACCCACCTACTAAGAGTAGACCTATTATAGCATGCAACAGCTCTCCTGTTGAAAGAATTGCAGAATTTTTGGACTTTTTCTTAGTACCTATTGTGCAAAAACAAGACACTTATTTGAAAGACACCTCAGACTTCATAAGGAAGTTGGAACAGGTTCAAATACCAAATAATGCACTGATAATTACCCTTGATTATTGCTCGATGTACACTAACGTGCCTCATGATGAAGCCTTGTCAGCTTTGCGTTACACATTAAATAACAATACGCAACACCAGTACGTGAAAGGTGTTAAACGGCCCTCCACAGATTCTCTGTGCCATTTAGCACAAATAATTCTAGAAAATAATACATTTGTCTTTAATGGCCAAAACTGGAAACAAAGCCTTGGCGTGGCAATGGGCGTAAAAGTTTCCCCAGAATTATGTGATCTTACAATATTTCGCATGGAAAAGGAATTCTTAAAACAATGTACAACAGACATGTTCCTGTGGAAAAGATACAGAGATGACGTCTTTGCTATATGGACTGGTAGTATTGACGCAGCACACCAGTTTTTAAACTATGCAAACTCATTACACAAAACACTCAAATTTGAGTACTGTATCTCGCCGGACGGCGCAAACTTTCTAGACACGACCATTTTTAAAGGGACCCGTTTTGCTTTGGAAGGCTTATTAGACTTCAAGCCTTACACTAAACCTACTGAGACATTTCAATATTTGCACAGAACATCGGCACACCCACCGTCAGTTTTCACTGGTTTAATTAAAGGCGAACTTATTCGGTTTGTGAGGACATCTACAAACAAGTGCGACTATCTAGCACGTGCGGATTTGTTTAAATCAAAATTGTTATTGAGAGGTTACAGTTCATACGAATTTGAAGCAGCGTTCAGCTCTGTGGATCATGCGGACAGAAACGTATACTTGAGGGAGAGAGATCGTAACTCCAAAAACATGTTTCCTCTAGTTTTTGTGACACTATACAACCCACACGTACATGGGTTAAGGCGAGCTTTACTCAAGCATTGGAGTATCATATCAAACAACAAACTCCTCTCACGGGTTTTTCCGAAACCACCAATGCTAGCGTATAAACGACAAAAAAATATTAAAGACACACTCGTGCGGGCGCGATTACATCCAACTATACAATCACAACGGGTGGTTGACCCTTTGTCGGCTCTGTTGGCTGTTTTATCTAAGGATCCGGATGCTGGTTTGATATGTTAGAATCGTCTCTTTCGGAAAAAAACGATGGCATTCTTAGTACTTTTACATACAAATTGGCGCTTGTTTGGACAGCGTTTTGAGTATGTTACCAATCATACAACACATTTGCTTGGATGGTTGCTATGAATAATACCAAATTAATACGTTCCTAAATGTCAGTGAACCGATCGTTTGCGAAAAATATAAGGGATATTGGTTACTCGTTCTAGTTTACAAATAACATAAGTAAACATTGAGTAAAATTTGCCAATGCGGAATCGTCTCCCAATAAAACAGGTTACCAAGAATAAAAACTACAAATAACCCTGCGCATGCGCGGTTAATACACAGTTTACAGAATATATCTGCAAATCAGATTGGTCAATAGCGAAATCGATTTGCGATCATGTGACGATCGGCTGCTGTGCCAAATGCTAACTCCGCCTATCTCTGCCATCTTGATTGGCTATCGGAGCTACCCTGTAACACTTACCTGATATAAACCAGACTCTGCACAAAGTTGTGTCATCTTTGATATTTCCAAGATGCGTTATCGAAGTAACTTTCCGAGACGAGGCCGTGGAAACTTCAGGGGCATGATACGGCATTTTCCTGACACCGGGAGACCGAATTTTAAAGAAGAGGGATTGCCAACCGCAAAGAGCGACCACGAATTGGTGACGGACGGGACGGCAAGATGTCGAGCGATGGCCCGGGCTAGAGACGACAGGCGTGTGGCAAGGGAGTGGGAAGCTTATTTCACTAAGATTTTCGACAGCAATCCGCCCAACATCCGTCTTCCGCAAAACACACATCTCCTACCGGACAGCGAAGCCTTGAATGAGAAACTGAGGGGCATCGCACAGACAGCCATTACAGACTGGCGTTTGTCTATAAATGAGCACTTGGCTCTACTCATCTCCAACGCCACTGAGAGGGAGAGCAACCCGCAGACATTTGAGTCAGCAGCTGGAAATCCTGAAGATTTGTTGAAGCAGATTTTCACAAGCGAAAGTTTTGTGAAGTTGATAGCCACAACCGTGGCTAATACCACTAAGGCGCTGGCCGACAAACAGGATTGAGTTGCAGTTTGCAACCAATTATACCAACAGCCCTTTTAAGGGCTACCAAACTATACGAAACGAATTCTTATCAATCCCGTCAACAAGTCCAACTATGCATAGAGTCCTGTTTCTCTATTGCCAGATTAGTTGAATAAACCCAGCTTGTTTACCTATTTGAACACTAGTAATGAGGATGGGTTAGCAAACATTTGAATAAAAATATTAAGGGCGTTTGCTATCAACACCTCACAGATACTTACTTATGCCGGTGGCATAACCGACATATAGTAGGGCCGGTTCACACAATCATTAGCACTGTATCAAGACAAACAAATGCAATTCCTTGGTAATAAGGGCCAATATCGAGTTGTAACTA
>JBEVXT010000143.1:11126-11665 GCA_040505955.1 Sedimenticola sp.
ATCTTTTGTTTTATGAGATACGCACTAACTTAGCTAAGGAAACGTTTGCCAACCACAACATTAGGCAAATACATATACCTTCTATGCCTAAACAATACACATTGATTCTCGTTACTCGAGTCAATAAGCGGTCAATAATACTGTCCAGATTACGTGTATTCACGTTATTACCGTTGCTGTAAAAAGGAAAATGGACAAAGGCCGCGTAAAGGAAGGCACTCCCAAGACGTTGGGTATCAAACTCAGCAACGCAGGGGCTTCACTAACCCAGTATGTGAAACCTTTTGCTCCATCCATACAATCGTGCTTTTCTGGGAGGCCGTCAACACCCCTCATCCATGCTGTTTGCCATCTTGTTTTGCCTTCCTGTGCTATTTTTGCATATATTTCTACATGCGTGGGTTTTGTGCTATCTTTTGAGCCTAGCGTGTGAGCGTCTGATGCTGCCTTGTCTGCTAGTTCATTGCCCAGAATCCCTATATGAGATGGCACCCATTCTAAGCTTATATGTTTATTTGCGGCCTCGTTTTCGCTTATTA
>JBEVXT010000144.1:0-14765 GCA_040505955.1 Sedimenticola sp.
ACTGTACCCGTCTCTGCCACGCCTCCAGCGTAGCGGCGCTGCTGGAGGGGTTGGGTTCCGGGGCGGTCTCCAACCCGGTGCTGGATGTGGAAGCGGCGGATCTGATGATCGTTATCGGCTCCAACCCCACCAGCAACCACCCGGTGGCCGCCACCTTTATGAAGAACGCAGTCCAGGCGGGCAAGACCCTGATTCTGATGGATCCGCGACGCACCCCCATCGCCCGATACGCCGACTATGTACTGCAGTTCCGGCCGGACAGTGATGTCGCCCTGCTCAGTGCCATGATCCACACGATTATTGAAGAAGATCTGCTCGACCACGACTTTATCGAGAGACGTACCGAAGGGTTCGATGCCCTGCGACAGCAGGTGGCGGAGTTGAGCCCCGAACGGATGGCGGCCGTCTGCGGTATTGATGCCCCAACCATCCGCGAAGTGGCACGGCGTTATGCCACCGCGGGCAACTCGATGATCTTCTGGGGCATGGGCGTATCCCAGCACATCCACGGCACCGACAATGCACGCTGCCTGATCGCCCTGGCGCTGATAACAGGACAGATCGGTCGCCCCGGCACCGGTCTTCACCCGCTGCGGGGGCAGAACAATGTCCAGGGTGCCTCCGATGTGGGTCTGATCCCGATGGTCTTCCCCGACTACCAACGGGTCGACAATGAAGAGGCGAGGGCGCGCTTCGAGACGCTGTGGCAGTGTCAACTTGATCCGGTGCCGGGATTGACCGTGGTGGAGATCATGGAAGCGGCTCTGGCCGACAGGATCAAGGGGATGGTTATCATGGGGGAGAACCCCGCCATGTCCGACCCCAACCTCAACCACACCCGCAAGGCGCTGGCAGCGCTCGATCATCTGGTGGTGCAGGATCTCTTTGTCACCGAGACCGCCTGGTTTGCCGATGTGGTGCTGCCGGCCTCCGCCTTCCCGGAGAAGAGCGGCACCTTCACCAACACCGACCGCCGGGTACAGTTGGGGAGGCAGGCCCTCGATCCACCGGGAGAGGCGCGTCAGGATCTCTGGATCATTCAGCAGTTGGCCAACCGTCTCGGTCTCCCCTGGGACTATGCCGACAGCTCCGAAGTGTACGAAGAGATGCGCCTGGGAATGCCCAGCCTCAGTGGCATCAGTTGGCAGCGCCTGCTGCGCGAAGGAGCGGTCACCCACCCCTGCCGCAGTGAGGATGAGCCGGGAGAGGAGGTGATCTTCACCAAGAACTTCCCCACCCCCTCCGGCCGCGGCCGTTTTGTCCCGGTGTCACTGGTGGACGCGGATGAGTTGCCGGATGAGGAGTACCCCTTTGTGCTGATCACCGGCCGCCAACTGGAGCACTGGCATACCGGTGCCATGACGCGACGATCACAAGTACTTGATGCCATCGAGCCTGAAGCGGTGATCACCCTTCACCCGGATGATCTGACTGAGCTGGGTGCTGCCGAAGGTGACCGGATCACCGTCAACTCCCGGCGAGGTGAGATCAGCGCTGCAGTAAGATGTGATCCCGGACTGCGTCGTGGTGAGCTGTTTATCCCCTTCTGCTACCAGGAAGCGGCAGCCAATCTACTGACCAATGACGCCCTGGATCCTTTTGGCAAGATTCCCGAGTTCAAATACTGCGCGGTGCGGGTGACTGCAAAATAGCAGGTAGCCTGGGCTGAGCTTGCGAAACCCGGGATTTTGAACCAATAATTTCACCTACTGACCCCGACTAAGGTGCTGTTGATCTCTGTACTGCAGCAACTATTGTGATGGGTGTCCTCGTCAATCCCTGCATATCGACTATGCCAGGCAAAAATACTTACCTCAGCGATCATCGAAAAAATCGGGGTTTAGTTTTCTGTATGTTTGTAAACACCAAAAAGTTGTAGCATTTCTCCGTCATCCATAAGACCTGAGTCTATTGCAAGCTTTTTTACGGCATCTGGTGGAGCCATCAATAAAAATATTCGATAGGGATGTTTTTCCTTTTTATCCCCTCCCATTATATCCGTACCGAAAAGAGCGGCGACGGCATCAGGCACTAGAATAGCTTCAGAGGCGGCAACACCACCAACAGCACCTATAGCCAACATTGCGGTAGCCATACTCCCTGTTGCTGTAGGTTTTTTTTCATTAATTCTTTTAAGCTTTGAGGGAAGAAAAGCTGATAACACCCCCGCATAATAGCGCTTGTTATTATTCTTATGTTTAATATGGGCTGAGCTGCCACTACTACCTTTGATAAGAGCTGTAATTTCATCCATACCAACATCGCGATCTAACACTATCTCTTTCACCCCACAATAATAAGGGAAGAGAGCCATTGCATCTGCAATTGGGAACGTTAATGGATTTATTGGCGGTATTTCATACTCGTGATTTCTGTTATACAGCATTTCAATACACTTCGTCATTGGATAAAAATCCATTGTTAACTCGCGGACATCGACACCATAAGACGGTGGTAAATCATTCACTCCTAGAAATGTGTGTGTTGGTTCTCTAGTTGATAGGACTTTTCCTGGTACTGGATATTGTTCATTGATCATTTCTGTCAAGCGCAGTGTACCTATAAAGTTCACCTTATCCCAGTACGGGTACTTTTCCATATCCTGGTGTGGCGGCGATCCGATGCGACCAATACCGACATCTTCCATGGGAGGAGCATCTGCAACCCTTGCTGCAGGAGGGCGCTTTGTTCCCTTATCTAACACATACATATTGTCGAACATTCTAAGTGGATACTCGCCACTTGGTGATGGTGGTACCTCTCGAGTTGCCACAGCGCGAAAACCTACATCACTTCCACCTGCATTTATCTCCAGACAATGCTTCGCCGTTATAACAACAGAGGAGGTTAATAGGACACCTCCGCAAGATTGGTCCATAATAAGGTTGTCAGAAACCCTTAAAATACGAGACACCCCCCCAAGATATGCCTTGTTCAAATAGCAGGTGGCATACATTGCGTCAAAGGTAGCATCACGTTTCTCCCTGTTATTGTCCTCCTGATAACGAGAACACTGATAGTGCTGCTCGGTGAGGGGCGCCAAGCGTCGTTCTATAACAATCGGATAATTATCATACTCGGCCTTGATCACTATATCATCGAGTTTTAAATGATCGGACAGCTGCAAGCGCAGCACCTTATCATTCACTGAATAATCCGCCACATACTGTCCACCCTCCGCAATACTAAATTGAGTCGGCGCATTAGTGATGCACGCATGGGTGTATTTGGAGTACGCGGAACTGATATCGCTATCATAATTGAGCTCACTGCATTGTAATCCAAAGGTATAGGATACGGACGCATTGGGCGCGTACTTGTATTTCACATGGCCAGATTCTTCGCTCAATATGTCGTGTTTATTCACACAGTGGTGATGTTGGTCGACGTCACAAATATTTTCTTGTTTGTCGTTGTCCCCCACCTTCAACCAGGCTCTCGCTACACTCTTATTAGGCAAGGTGTTCCCGTTAGTTTTCCTGGTGCTTGGTGCGTTCAAAATCGGGGCCGGCCTGGAAATAACCGAGATCGTATCTGGGTGCACCGCATCGCTTAATGCATCAGCATTTCCAGTAGCTGAACCAATAGTCGAGAGGAATATCAATACTGCGGCGATGACAATTACAACAACAACCGCAGCAACCTTGGCCGCACTACGTTCTTCACGGCCCCCTTGAGCTGCTTTGGGAATTGTACTCTGTGTTACTTTGAGAATAGGATTGTAAAACTGTATGTTAGATTCGCCGTATTGAGGGTAGTTTTGGTAGTTAACCACCTCCATTAACAGTGAGTTTTTTAAATTGTCCAGGAGCTCCTGTCCATATTTGCCATGATGTTCGGCCAGTACAGACAAGCGATATATTTTGTTTGTGGTCTGTAATTCGTCATCGGATACAAAAAATGCCCCGGGGATGTGCCAGGGTTTTTTTGACAGACTAACCAACAGTTCATCTCTATCAAAATCAATTACTATCCCCATTACAGGCATCGTTTTAGGTCTAACTCCTTCATTGAAACGCTCCTCCTCAATGTCGATAGACACCCTAGGCCCTGATTCACCGTCACTAATGGGCTCCCCAAAATGGTCAAGCGTGTCGATTTCAACATTTAGGTAGGACGTACCATCAGATCTATAATATCGACGGAATTTCGTCATCAGCAACGGATATCGACGGGAGCTGTTAAATTCAATGTTCCAGGAGTAATCTGTTAATAGAGGAATGCTGGGGACCAGTCCTGCTTCCCCTTGGATGCTGATGCCTCTTCCAGCGTTTCTGAGTTGGATTATTGTTTCCGGTGCCTGTGGTCGTGTCTCTATCGGCACATCTTCATAGTTATGGGGGAAGAATGGCAACATTATCTCTATCTTCTTCGTGTCCAGGACTCCACCGAATAACTGGTTCCTCATCGCCCAAGGAACATTAATCTGTTCCAGTACAACGTTGGAGGCTGTCCAAAATAGGTCTGGATCTATCCGGTTCCCCTTCTTGTCGTACTTGGGGGTATAAGTATCGCTATGTCTGTATTCCGTAGTGACGGCATCACTCACAACATTGATCTCATAAATAGAAGATTCGGAATCTTCATCATCCTCGCCAACAGTGCATAACCTACGTGAGTTTTGGCAGGTGCTTACGGTGGCCTGCTTTATGGCGTGTAAGCCGTACGGCCCTTTGTAGGGCTCTATTTTCCCTGTCGTGAATTTATGGTCCGGTGTGATATGCCATCTCTGTGCTTTTTCGAGGTCTTGCGTGATACTTATGTGATTATCGTCATCTATTGTCCAAAAGAAAATGCTCTTTGCGTTGCCTCCACCGGTATAGGGCCTAGCCTCACCAAAGATGTAACCAGCAGTTGAGTAGTGCCACTTCCTAATGACATTGGCCTCATTGAGTTTTCTGCAGGTTAACTCTCCCACACCCAGATAAACATCAGAGCCTGCACGTACCACATCTGATATGACACAAAATTCTCTGGTATTGGTATCCTGATTTATCGTGAACGCGTGAGAATACGGCCGATGTATGATCAGCGTTTTGTATGTGCCCAATACGCTTGAATCCACCTCGGCATGGGCATTGCTCAACAACCAGTGTGTAAACTTGCTCAGCAAATTCTTGAATCCTTGCTCGGGGATGCCTGTGTCCAGGTCTTTATGCGTTGCAGTTATCTCGACATACTCATCCGGGCGATCAATAACAATAGACTGTCTCTCGGCATCATAGCTGGCACCGTCTCCTTCAACTTTCCACTGATAATCCGATACAGAAAACCCCTCATGAAGAAGATTCCGCAGCGGTATTTCCTTGCCGTTGATTATTTGGCGATGGACAGAGAAGATGGCCGAAGCATGTGTATTTACGGTGATACTTTGCTTGCTTAATTGTTTCTTTTGACTGGCACCATCCTGTTCATAACGCGGTTTGCCTTGTGTAAACACGACCCTCGTGCTCTCAATCAGATTAGTGATACTTTGCTTGCTTAATTGTTCCTTGCGGGCGACTCCACTCAGCCCGAAAAGCGATTCGCTTTGCATCAATTCAAGCGGATTGATAACGATGACGCGGTAACTTAACGACTGGGTATGATGACTGCCCGTGAAAGTGATCTCACCCGTTGACGGATTGATTGTTGGCTCATCAGCCTGAGGCTTGTAATCTTCGTTAGGGAGCAGAGCACAAGACTCCATAAAGGTACACAGAGATTCTCCCGGATTACCCCATAAAAGCCGCGGGAAAATATAACCATCCTGTTCAAAATAGCCTTTGGATTGATAGTCTCTATACTCAGGATAATCACTCAACCTGTAGCCGAGGTAGTAACGATGATAGTCCTCTGCTTTTTTATCCGTCGTCAAGTAAGGCTTTATGTTCAGGGAGCCTCCCTGACGGCGAACATAGTAATCAATCTCGAGGGCCTTCCAATATTCACCGTTATCCGAAACCATCGTTCCATAAGAGTCGCCGTTATTCACAGGCGCGGAAGGGAAGGCTCCCTGAAGCGTAAAAGCGAGACTTAATAGAAAGAGAAATAGGTATATGCGTCGCATGAATGTTACCTTGGGTTGTAGTATATTATTTCCTTTTCCTGGCAAAGAGCCTTATTGCCTTAGGTGTATGGATGCTCTGGCGCTGACCGCCATGGATAGCGAAGCGAAGGCGGGTTATCACCGCTGAGCCACAAGCACGTGAATAGGCTTGGCCACTACTCTTGCATATTGACGGAGCAGGCGATAAATGGACAGCTCAGACCATTGGAACAACGATAAACGATTCTTCGACCTTGTGAAAATTTTTTTGGCGTCCCAGTCCCAAAAATCGACTCGGCCTTCGACAACCTATTTTTGTTGTGTGCTGGGGAGGGGGAGGGTGAAACAAAACACCTGTTTTTTGTTTCATTCAGCCCAAGAAAAACCCGGTCAAGGGGGATTTGACCGGGTTAAAGGGCGCCAGGTGGAGGCTTTTGGAACACTATTACATATAGTGATTCACTTATTAATGATCATTCAACATTTATATAATAATCGATATCCGCATCACAATATAGCTCTTTTGCAGTATGACTATATCCAAAAAATTCAATCACTTGCGGGAACAGGTGACAAATAGGGCAGGGCTGCTGGTCACCGGCGAAAGCGTGGTGAGTGCGGATAAGCCAAAAACAGGGGAGAGTGAAGAGCAGATGACCGGATGCCCCTTTGCATCAATCTGGGCCATGCTGCTTGCCAGGATATATGAGATCAATCCGCTGGTCTGCCCAAGGTGCGATGGTGAAATGAGGATTATTGCGTTGACGTACAGGGATGTACTAATGCCGCGGGAGGCAGGATGCCGGGAGTGGCCATCAGCGACCGGGAGCCTGTCAGACGTATCTTGCGGCATATTGGCGAGCCGGACAGTGCACCGGAGATCTCACCTGCCCGTGGCCCACCGGAATTTTGTCTGGAGCTGGATCAGAGCCAAGCGTGGTCTGATGATGTAGTCGATCCTGCACCGGAATTCGAGTATGACCAGACGGTGGGCTGGTAGCTCGCCCGCCGTGCAAAAAACGCAGGTACTTTTGACCTGTGTTGGGACGTTTGCGCCTCAGATTCAGTTTGACGTGATATTTGGGTGAATTTCCACTGTTATGCCGGCAAGGGCAGGGAAAGAAGTACTTTGTGATCACCAAAATCCATGTTGTGGTGACATGATACGTTGCTGGGTGGTGTGAAATAGGTTGATTTTATGGGTTGAAATTCCTATCCTTAAGAACTTTTTTGGGGGGGTCAAGCACGATGAGCGACGGCGTAGTGGCCGAAAAAACCTCGCCCAGGATCTAGAACAACTGCCAGCTGAAGCTATGCTGGTTTATAACTTAAAACACGCAGACTACGTCACCATCGTTTGTGGTTCACTGGATCATTTGGCGGAAGCTTTTGCACAGTTGGATTTTGATCGACATGAAATGTGCTTGAAGGGATTGCCTTTCGACGAGCGGCAGCAAGATCTCAGGAGCGAAATCCAACTGGCCAGTGCATCCTTGTCTACGGCGGATCGCCGTGTGATCAGGACTAAGGGGATGGATCGACGAGTCGCCGCCGCTGCCGGAAGTCGCGCCCCACATCGTCGTCTTTAACCCCCTATATCCCAAAATCCAACCGGATTCTGACGCTGTAGTATTTTCTTTTAGTACACCCGCCGCGATCAATGCATCGTGTTGAAGATCGTCACATTGAGCGCCATAGGGCTTCGAGATTCGACTGTAGCCAATAGTCATGCGTACCTGATCCTTATACGGCCGTTTATGAAACACTCAATCTCCTCATCAGATTCGATTGAAACGTGTAACTTAATCCGTAACATATTCACTGTATAACAAACCTGCCTGATATTTATAATACAGCAGAAAACTGAAGGATTACCTGAAGAGGTCGTGAGGGTTTTTTGAAGAGCTCGGGAGAATTACCTGAAGAGATCTGAAGAGATCTGAAGAATGCGAGGGTTTTTTACAGCAGATGAAAGCTTTTTTTAGATATTAACCGTCACTTATTGTGTTAACCATAACAAACGTTGTAGCTTATGCGCCGGGTACGAGTTGTTCATGCGAGTATCCAACCGAGAACCCCCGGATCGTGTGAGGTGTTGGGGGTTTTCTTTTGTCTGGAGATGTAAGCGACTATTTAAGGCGTTAAGGTATTAAGCGGACCTCAAAACATTTGAGGTTCGCTTCAGGTGGTTTGAGGTGAATTAGTAGGCACTTTTAACGTTAAGTTGTTGTTTTAACCTCTTTTTAATACGCTGCCAGCCATGGAGAGCGAAGCGAGGGCTGGTAATCCCCGGTAGCCGTGAGGCCGCACTGCTTACCCGTCGTGCGCGCAGCGCGCCAGAGGGGAAGCAAAGTAGGCATTCGAACACGGCGTCCAGTCACTGTGAACTGACTGCGAAGCGGTCAGTGACCAGGACGTCCGGGGCACTAATAGGTTCTCGAAGGCCGAGTTGATTTTTGGGGCTGGGATGTCCCAAAATCTTTCATGAGGTCGAAGACTCGCTTCTTTTTCGTGTACTCATCTCTCCCTACCTCAGTTAAGTTAGTAATAATGCTTAACTGGGTTGTACAAATCCATTAGACCTCCTCAGGGACACCCCAAAATATTTATCAAGATCGAAAATTCACTAATGACTTTTGTAGACTTGGGCTGTCACTAGCGCATGAATATGGTATCGTTCTTCCCGGTTAAACAGCGTGTATATGATGTTTCTCTAACGTCTAGTTGACATGAGAAGCCGTCTATAGTTATCCCAGCCATTTCTATCTACGAATACCCCGAGTGGAGTAATGAAAAAACGTATAAATATATTTCTGTCTTTCGTCCTGCTTCTAGCATATTTCGGAGTTGCATCATTCGCAGCTGACAACCGCATTCCAGATTATTACGACGAACTCGGCGAAGACGCAGGACGCGAGTACATCTCACAGTTGCCCACAGTTAATGTCGACCCATTTAGCGGCAAGCTACGGATGAATCACGTCGATATACGGGTTCCCTTGAATGGTGGCAGTTCGTTTGAAGTGATTCGATCCTACTCAGCTAGAGACAATCACATTTTCGTCAAATCAGATCGGTCATTGTTGGGTGTTGGTTGGTTGTTGCACTTTGGTCGCATCATCGGAAAGAACAACTCAGTCACCTGTGTAGATACCGACAGCTCAAACGCATCTGACAATCATGTGCTGGAGTTACCGGATGGCAGTCGAAAAACGTTTTTCCGACCATCCCAAGGCAGGTTAGTTGTTGGATCAAGTACTCGCTATATCACCAAAGATCGTTGGATTGCGACCTGCAACACCTACGCATCACCCTTCGAGCTAACAGTTAAATCCCCTGATGGCACCCAAAGGGTCTTTAAAAAAGCGATTTATGCGGGTGGAGTCAGGACAGACTACTACATCACTGAAATGGAGGATGCGCACGGTAACAAAATCACCTTCAACTACCATGGCGATGGAAAGCCTTTTTCCCCCTACAACAGTTACCCACTGATCAAGAAGATCGTTACTCCGAGTGGGACAATCTATTTCAACTACTCGGGACTGATCGAGGACTCGTCTAAAGTCGATTTTATTCAGCTGACATCTATCCGTTTCCAAGGAGAGACCTGGACCTATTCCAAAAATTCCACGGCTAGCACGGGCTGGAAACTGCTAGACAGCGTGCGGAGGCCCGATGGCAGTAAATGGTATTTTCACTATCACACCTCATCGCTCGTGGATGCAGGAAAATGGAGCATCAAGTCTGTTCAGTCACCCTATGGTGCCAAAACGCATTACGCCTACCAGTACAAAGAATTGGCGCCTGGGGACGTATCAACCGTTATTTATCGGGTAAAAAGAGACGCTGATACAGCCAGAGGAACGCCAGGTGGCACCTGGAATTATAACTATTACCCAGGCTACAACTCCTATCTAACAGGCGCATTGGATTACACCTGGGTTAAAGGACCGGATAAGAAGGAAGTCTATTGGCACTATGGTTACCAAGCCTTATCCAGTGGAACTTATAGTGGTCAGCTTTGGCGTATGGGTTTGTTGGACAAAAAACGCATCTGCGCTAAAGGAAGCACTTCCATCTGCTCTTCCCGTACCGCAATCCAAAGAGAGGAATACAGCTGGACAAGTCAGACGATCTCCAACGAGGACGTGAATGGCCCGCGTCGGTTTTCGGCGAGTTCGGTCAAAGTACCACTGTTAACAAAAAAAAGCACTTTCAGAAATGACGATGAGTTCTATACCGAGTACTCAAATTTCTCACCTTACGGTGTGGCAAAAACAGTCAAGCAAGGAGAAAAAGGTGGAGAGATAAGAACAATAAAGCGTACGACATACGACAATTTGGACACTTGGGTAATTGGTGTGGTGTCCGACGAAACTTTCCAGGATGTTTGGGGTGAGGCGGATTTCAAGATTGACCGGAGTTTTTATAGCCATGGAAAACTCAAGTCAGAAAAACACCTTGAAAAACTCAAGTTAAAACCCCCCCTTGAAAGCACGACTAGCTACACCTACTACAGCAATGGCAACCTTCATACTGTGCAGGACGCATTAGGCAAAGTCACGACATATTCCGAATACCGCTTGGGCATCCCGCAAACGATAAAACGAGAAGAAGGCGTTACGGAAACGCAAGTGGTCAACGCTGATGGGACTATAGCTTCTAAAACAAACGGTCGAGGCTACACCTTTGCCTATGGTTACGATGATCTTTACCGCTTGAATTCCATCGATTACCCCGAAGGGGAAAATGTCAGTATTACATGGAACATTTCCAGGTATGTATTGAACGGCAGCACCCTGACAAGGGGAGGGCTTCGAGAGGAACGCAAGTATAGCGGGCTGGGCCTCCTGGTCTGGTTGCAGAGAACGGACATATCAAGCATGGAAGGCATGGAAACGATCACGATCAAGTACCGCTACGACAGCGAAGGACGGCGTATCTTCGAGTCCCTGCCCAATTCATCCAATGGATTCAATTATAGCTATGACGAGTTGGGTCGCCTCGAAAGAAAGACTTTTGCTGACAGCAGCTTCATTGAGTACCAGTATTTGTCGGGAAACAGGGTCAAAGTCATTGATCGACGTAAAAACGCAACGACGCATACCTATCGATCATGGGGTGACCCGGCAGAACGCGAACTGATAACGATCGAAGCGCCCGAAAAAATAACTACATCTATCGAACGAGACAAACTCGACAATATTCGGTCGATATCACAGGGAAGCTCTACCCGCACTTATCATTACAACAACATGCTTCAATTTACAGGCTCAACGGATCCAGAGACCGAAAGAACAACTCTGGAAGTGGATTTGGTTGGCAATATCAAGAGTCGACAAGTGGGAGCCTCCGGCATCACGCGTTACTACTATGACGATTTGCACCGTTTGGACTATATCGACTACCCCGGTGAAACAGGAACACACAATGTCGATTACGTATATTACGCAGATTCAAAAGTTGAAAACGTCACCCATGGGGACATTGCCCGCGATTTTTCCTACGATAATAATGGGAATCGCAAGCAAACGGATTTGACCATTTCCTCTCTAACGCCCGCGGTGACTTACTCCATCAGCTATTTATACGACGATTTGGATTATCTTGCCTCAACGACCTACCCCAGTGGCAGAGTGGTTGACTACGCGCCCGATGCATTTGGCCAGCCTCACCAAGCGGGTGAATTTGTCACATCAGCAAACTACCATCCCTCAGGGCTGGTTGAATCGATAACTTATGGAAACGGCGTTAAAACCAAATACGCTATCAACGGTCAGCGCCACCTGATTGATGGCATTGCTGTAGAACACATATCAACAGCTAATGTGTTGGTAGATCTAGCGTATGGGTACGATTCTTCCGGCAACCTGGAGTCCATCGAAGAAACTGTTCCAACCGAGTATTTGTGGTCGCTCTCTTACGATGCCGTCAATCGATTAAGTTCTGCAGATAACGTCGAAGGTCGTTTGGGTTACCAATATGACCTTACCGGCAACATTTTGTCGATCCAGCGCGATGACACCGAGATACAGGGCTATCTGTATGATGCGAAAAAATATCGTTTAGCCAGCCTTTCCGGGCGTGTCAGTGGCGATTATCTTTACGATGCTTACGGCAATATTCAACAGGCCCCTAACGGCACTTTTACCTATAATGCTGCTGGCAATCTGATCGAAGGTAGCGCTGGCGGAAACCCACACTACCAATACGACGCAGGTGGTTTTATGGCGACGAAAAGCGTCGGTGGTGCCATCTCTCATTATTTTTATTCAAGTCAAGGGCAGTTGATGCATGAGGTATCTCTTGGCGGCGCATCAAAAGATTACATCTACTTAGGTACTCAATTGGTTGCTACGGCTGAAAATGGTTTGGCATCTAGCAGTCAATCTAACGGTGGAAAGTAGTAATGGCCACAAAAGAAAATATTGCACAAACAAGTAATGGGTGTTGGCTTAAACGCCTTACCAGTCTGTTTTCGGTGTTGGGTGAGAAACTAGCGAGACGAAGTGCTTCGACTCTCGTAAGAGCCATTGTGGTACTGCTCAGTCTTCCCACTGTTGCCATTGCAGAGGCCAAAGACGTTACCTTTGATTTTAACGCGGGCCTCCCCGCGGCAGGGCAGCAATGGGAGTATCATTCCTCTGATACCCAATATGGGCGCATCGAAACTGTGAATGGACGTATGCGCATGGATGTCAACACCAATCGCCATTACAACCTGAATGAAGCCATTCTGACACTTGATCTCAGCGGGGAAAGTGGTGTAAATCTCTCTTTCTCCCAGACGGCAATAAGTGATGAAATCCATCCGCTGCCGCCGTCTTTCACCGGACACCATAATGGCGATGGCGTCTCGATCAGTGCCGATGGCACAAAATGGTATCGCATCGTGGACGCTTCAGCACTTGGAACCCGAAGCACCAATAATCACGATATCGACCTGGATAACGCGGTTGCCACCATCAAAGCAAACCATGACCCATCGTTCGAATACACATCGACCTTCAAGATCAAGTTCCAGCAGTACGATAACTACAAAGCAACAACTGATGGTCGTGATTGGGATGACATCCGTATCTGGGTGATGCGTAACCAGTTACAAGAAGATGACCTGTTGAATGAACGTTTTGATTTTGCATCAAGTCTACCAGTGGCAGGGCAGCAATGGGAATACCATTCCTCTGATACGCAATATGGTCGCATCGAAGCTGTGAGTGGACGCATGCGCATGGATGTTAACACCAATGGCCATTACAACCTGAATGAAGCCATTCTGACACTTGATCTCAGCGGGGCAAGTGGTGCAAATCTCTTCTTCTCCCAGACGGCAATAAGTGATGAAATCCATCCGCTGCCGCCGTCTTTCACCGGACACCATAATGGCGATGGCGTCTCGATCAGTGCCGATGGCACAAAATGGTATCGCATCGTGGACGCTTCAGCACTTGGAACCCGAAGCACCAATAATCACGATATCGACCTGGATAACGCGGTTGCCACCATCAAAGCAAACCATGACCCATCGTTCGAATACACATCGACCTTCAAGATCAAGTTCCAGCAGTACGATAACTACAAAGCAACAACTGATGGTCGTGATTGGGATGACATCCGTGTTCGTGCCACTCGTTCTAGCCAAGGTGCCGATACTACGCCACCTGTGGTGGTCGCTCCTGCGGATATCACGAGAGAGGCAACAGGTCAAGAATCGTCGGTCAACCTGGGTACTGCCAGTGCCACAGATTCGGTAGATGGTGGGATAGCTACGACACCAGACACTCAAGGGCCATTTGCCGTAGGGCTCCACAACATTACCTGGAGTGCCACAGATGCCGCTGGCAACACGGGCACGGCCACGCAGACAGTTACAATACGTGATACCACAGCACCTCAGATGTCTGTGCCTGCTGATTTGACGATAGAGGCGACGGGAAACAATACGCCCGTCAACTTAGGTGTTGCAACCGCGGTAGACTTGGTTGATGGGTCGCTCACACCCACTGCTAATAATCTGGGCCCTTTCAGTATCGGGCTGCACACGATTATCTGGAGCGTGACGGACAATGCGGGCAATCGAGCCTCGGCTACACAAACCGTATCGATAGTGACGGCTTCCTCACCGGGAGTGACTTACTACCACAATGATTTTCTGGGTTCGCCGATAGCGGCAACCAACGAGTCGGGCAACTTGCTGTGGCGAGAACAGTACGAACCGTTTGGGTCTCGCCTGGGTAACGAAGTATTCGCAGAAGACATGGCACCAGGGTATATCGGCAAAGCGTACGACCAAGATCTTGACCTCTCATACATGAACAAGCGCTGGTACGACCCAATGATCGGTCGCTTCATGGCAATTGACCCAGTGGCCGTAGTCCCAGAAGAAATTCACCATTTCAATCGATACACGTATTCGTACAACAATCCGTATAGGTTTGTTGATCCGAATGGAGACGTCCCTATAGACACGCTTTGGGATGCAGCATCAATAGTTTATGATATTGGAAAGATTGGTGCGGGGCACGTGTTTGATAACTCGATATGGGTTGCGGAAGGCGGTATTGATTTAGCTTCTGATGTAGTTGCACTGGCAGTTCCATACTTACCAGCAGGCTCAACCAAGCTCGCTAGATTGGCAGGAAATGCCCCAAAGAGGGGAGGGAAGTGGAGCCGAGCGCCAAAAAGTATTCAAGATCAAATGACTCTTGATGCGGCAAGGAAAGGTGCCGGTTCC
>JBEVXT010000145.1:0-1838 GCA_040505955.1 Sedimenticola sp.
CGCTGTAGCCTGGGCTGAGCGAAGCGAAACCCGGGTAGTTATTGCGCTATCCCCCCCGGGTTTCGCTCCGCTCAGCCCAGGCTACGAAGAGGCCCTGGTTGAAATTAGTGGATTTTTTTATACGCCCTTATAAGGACGCAATCAAAACCATGTTCTTAGAGCATGGATTTTTATTCACGTTTATTTACGGCTGGATTTTAAAGGTGACCAGGGTTTTAGTGGCGGTCTTTGTGCTGTGCGGCTATTTGCATAAACTGGTTTTCCAAAGCAATAAAGGCATCCACCACCAGTGGATCAAAATGGCCGCCACGTCCTTCGACAATGATTCTGCGTGCCTCTTCGTGGGGGAATGCTGATTTGTAGATGCGTTTTGAGATCAGTGCGTCATAGACATCCGCCACGGCCATGAGCCGCCCTGAAAGAGGGATCTGCTCCCCCTTGAGTCCTTTTGGGTAACCGCTGCCATCCCACTTCTCATGGTGAGTCTCGGCAATTTCCCTCGCATAGTGCAGGAATGAGGTGGTGCCGAGCTCTCTCTCCGCCACCTGAATCGCCTCGCTCCCAAGCTGGGCATGAGTTTTCATAATTTCAAACTCCTCCTCAGTCAGTTTTCCGGGTTTCAGTAGTATGGCGTCGGCTATACCCACCTTGCCGATGTCGTGAAGGGGTGCTGATTTATACAGCAGCTCAATATTTGCTGATGTAAGTTGTTGGGTGAAGCGTTTGTTGCTCTGGAGATGTTCGGCCAGGGTGCGTACATAGCGCTGGGTACGCAGGATATGGCCACCGGTTTCGTTATCACGGGTTTCGGCCAGTGTTGCAAGGCCCAGTATGGCGACATCCTGGGTACGTTGTATCTCCTCGGTTCTTTTGCGTATCGACTGGATCATCAAGTTGGTCTGGTGGGCCATGAGAGCAAACTCGTCATTGGTACTGATCGGTACCCGGCCATCCAGCCGCCCTTCGTTGGTGTGGATCAGTACACAGTTTTCAGTGTCAAAGAAAAAACGCAGATTCCCGGCATAGGATCGGATTACGTTGAGCATATGCAGCAGAATGACCAGAGCGACAAACAGAAACTCCTTGAGTATCGACTGCTGGGCATCGTGGAGAGAGACAGTGGCGCTGCTGTCGAGCAGCCAGAGCAGATCTTTGTTAACCACAAGAAATAGGATAGTGCTCATCAGAGTGGCGGAGATGGCGGCAAAAAGGGCCAGTTTCTGCGATACAGGAAAATAGTCAGCCCCGGCTTCCCTCTCTATCTCCATTGCCTGCAACTGTTTTGCCGTTATGCGTTCAAATTCCAGCGCAAGATCCACGGCGGCAAAGAAACCTAGAGTGATGAAACCGGTCAGCACCTTGAGTCCGCTCTCTACGGGGAAGTGGTGGATGAAAGTAAAATAGAGGGCGAGAAGGGCGCCTGATACCCCATAGAGAGCAAAATCGAGGGTCAGATGACGCTTTACCTGCAGGTGATAGGGTGCAGTCTCCACCAGCCGCCGTTTCAGCGGCAGGCGCAACAGCCACTGTATGACCAGAGCCACTGCCATTGGCGCCCCCAACTGGATCGGCGAGAGCGATTCGAGAAAGGGACACACCTCACTCCCGTAGAGAAAGAGGATAAACAGGGACGATATGTAGTGGGCAACAGCCCGCATCAGACAGCTCCGTGAGGCTTCCGGTTACCTTCCAAGTGTAGAAGCTTTAGGTGAATGTCGCTTAAGGAGCGTGTCTCAGGTCGGGCATGGCGTAGCAGGCGCCAAACAGCCTCACCCCCCAGAATACCCACCAGGCGTAGGCCGGGGACATCCCCGCTTCGAGACAGATCTCACGCAGCA
>JBEVXT010000146.1:0-4620 GCA_040505955.1 Sedimenticola sp.
GAATTGATAAATGAAATAGATATTAAGTTACCAGTCATGGCTAACGACATCCATACCGCCTTGGATATTTCACAGGGAGCACCAATACCAAAATTAAAGCGATTGGAAACATTAGATCAAGACACATGGGAAGATATTACGCGTGAATTAGTTCATTATTATTGGAAGAAGCACTTTCAAAAAGTTGCTGGATGCGGCGGTGGTGGAGATATGGGCAGGGATGTTATTGCCTATACCCCAAACGGGGATTGGGAGAATTTTCAGTGCAAATACTATGCGAAGCCTTTAACCCTAGACGAAGCTATTAGAGAGGTTGGGAAATTAATCTATTACTCGTATAAAGGCGAGTATCCCATCCCAAATAAATATTATTTTGTCTCACCAAAAGGTGTTTCAACTCAGCTTCTTAGTCATTTAATGGATAGTGAAAAGCTCAAAGATGAATTGATTAAACGGTGGGATAAGCAGTGCAGAACAAGAATAACGAAAAAACATAAAATTGAATTAGATAACAATCTCTTGTCGTATATAGATAGCTCAATAGATTTTAAAATATTTGATCATATTCCACCCTTAGATATTATTTAATTACATGAGCAAACGCCTTATCACGCGGTTAGGTTTGGTGCTTCAACACGTAAACGACCTAAACCAGTTAGTCCTCCACTAACACCAGAAGCCTCAGAATTAACATACACATCTGAACTGCTATTGGCATTTGCTGATGGAGAGAAGAAGCATGTTAACAATGATAATCTCACGACATTCCCTGAATACGAACAGGAATATCATAGTGCAAGAAGGAATTATTATTCGGCAGATGGCTTAGAAATGTTTTCAAGGGATTGGTTACCTAATGATTCCTACACAGAATTATTAGATGAATGTTATGAAGCCATATCACCAGTGGTTATGAGTGTTCATAAAGATGGATATGCGAGATATTTAAAAGTATCTGCTCAGGCGGCTGGAACAAACTATTCTTCTCATCCATTGCACCACTATATTAAGGTTCAAGATAAGAAAGGACTCTGCCATCATCTTGTTAACAAAAAAAAGGTTAAGTGGGTTAAATAATGACTTCTACAACGCACGCTATATTTAATGGACCGATTGAACTAGGTACACGAAGTTCATTGATTTTAACTGCTTTAGAAAAACGGTTTAGTTTAGATGACCTTGTACTGCTGGATTACGCTTTGCTGTACTCACGGGATTTCGGAGGCCCAGAAAACCTACATCCTGCATTGCCCAATCATATTGCGGAAATCGGTCATCGACGAGAATTTATTCCAGAGTCATTATCATTTTTTTCCAAAAGAGGTTTAATTAGCGCGCATATTGAAGAGTCTGGATATTACTATTCAGCTAATCAGCAAACACTTCATTTTGTGAGTTGCTTGAAATCAGAATACTACAGGAAGTCTTGGGTTAGATTAGGTTGGTTGAAGAATAACTATAAATATTTATTGGAACAATCGTTTCCAAAGTTTAATGGATGAAACATGATAATTACAAAAATTGAAGTAAAGGGCGATGAAAAAAAGCCCGCTATAGTAACGCTTGAAAAAGGGTTGGATGTAATTTATGGTGCTTCTGACACTGGCAAATCATATATTTGTCAGTGTGTTCAATTCATATTGGGTGCGGAGAAAGCGCCAAAATCTATTGATGAAGCCAAAGGCTATTCTTCTCTTGAGGTAACATTCGAGGAAAGTGATGGTGGCTCTTTTATTCTTAAAAGAGAATTAAAGAATAATGCAGATCTTACCTTGGTGGAAAATGATGTCACAAAAATTCTCAAGCCAAAACACCAAGGAAAGGAAAATTTATCCAGTTATTTTTTGGTGAAAATTGGTATTGGAAATCAAGTTCTAGTATCAGGCACACAGTCCTTAAGACATTCCTCACTAACACTACGAATATTGGAGAAATTATTTTTAGTTGATGAGGCTAGAATTATTACCGATAACTCACCATTGGGAAGGGGACAAGATACAGGAAAGACGCTGGAAACATCATTGCTAAAAACACTTTTAACAGGACATGATGATTCTGATGTTCAAATGTTAAAACAAAGGAAGCAATCCAAACAATCGCTACACATCAAAATAGAAAATCTCGAAGATTTTATGAATAGATATTTCACGGGCGATGAGGTTAATGATAATAGAATAAAACAGCTTTCTGATGATGTTGATGGCATTGATAAATCAATTGAGTTGGCTGAATCCGAATTGGATTCAATGTTGAAAACAGGCAATGAGGGCATTGAAAGACGAAACAATTTGGCATCAAGATCAGAAGCCCTAAATAGAAAACTTGATGAAGATAATACTGTGTTAGAGAGATTTCATCTTTTAGTTTCAAAATACAGCTCTGATAGAGAGCGGCTAGAAGCGAATTCGGAGGCGGCAAAATATGTAGACAGCCACTACGCTGCAAATTGCCCTACATGTGGACGTGAGTTGGATGACAGCTCTGATATTAGCGTAGAGCTTGTTTTGTCCAGCAATGCCTCAGAAATAAGAAAAATGGATAAGAAGGTTGAAGGGCTTCATTCAACGATACACCAAATAGAAGAGGATAAAGGTGTTATTTCCAGTGAGCTTGCTTCTATTGGAGAAGAACTTCGAGATTTGGAAAATAGCCTTGACCCCAATGTTTCTAAAATGATCACTGAGACACGGAATATTATTAAATCTCTTACAGAAAATAAAGAAAATTTATCCATCGATCTCAATCTCGAAATAAAACGTGGGCAAATACTAAAAGAAATTGGAAGCCTTCAAGTTGAGCATGATGAAATTGTAGATAAATACGAAATACCTGATTTTTCAAAAGAGCTTCAGCAGTTAATGCAAGAAATATCAAATGTGCTAATCAGATGGGACTTCCCTAATGGGAATCAGGTTACATACGATAAGGAAAATAGAGATATTTTGATAGGAGGGAAACCAAGAGGACACTTCGGTAAGGGGTATCGTGCCATATGTTTTTCTGCTTTTGTCATTGGATTGATGAATTATTTATGCGCAAAGAACAGACATGCTGGGTTTCTAGTTTTGGATTCTCCTCTTACAACATATAAGGAGAGAGATGAAGTTTTGTCAGGTGAGGATAGCGAACAGGCTTTTATTGCGAATAATTTAATTTATGCTTTTTACCGTGATCTATGTGATTTCTATAATGATAAACAGATTATAGTTTTAGATAACCAAGAACCTAGCGAAAACATTCAAGATAGTATGAATTACGTTCATTTCTCTAAAAATGAAAATATTGGCAGATACGGTTTTTTCCCGCTATCAAGTGATCAGTAGTGAAATATAGACACATAACAATTGCATGCACTCGGACAAAATAAAGCTGCGCCGCTTCGCTCTGCACCTTTATTTTTCCGGTGATGCGAGGCGTTCGGCCCAAAAGTTCAGAGGGATTGGCGATAGACCATGAGACGTCATCTCCACACCGCCCCATAACATCAAACGGATCGATAAATGACAGAGAACGTCTCTCAAGAACGCCCACTGTTGGCAAAGCCTTTTCAATTCGGGAGAGAAGGGGACTGTGAGCTGGTTGTCACCATCAGTGAAGATTTCGGCGAAAGGATCTGGGGCGCTTGGTTCGGTGAGCTACAGCGCGCGCTCGAGACCTGCCGATAAAAACAGGACACCCATCACTAAAAAAATACTAACCATCTGCAGAGTAAATAGATAATTTCAGCCAGGATGGCTTGGTTGAATGGTTCTGGGATCAAAAACGAAGTGAAATGAGAAGTGTGAGAGGCAATTATTGAAATTGGTGCAAGAGGACTCATACCAGCGATAAGAGCGGGTGGAGTTGATGGTTGAAGTAATCGTGAAAACTAAGTGCTATAGAGCACCCTTGATTCCCCCATTCCCTTGAAGAATCGTTGCCCGAGCAGTTTGGCGGCTGCTCTTATTTTACCAACCGGCCCCAGCACAACAGGATGAGGTCGGCCTTTGTGGCCACGAAGCTATGGGGTCAAATCTAGTAATATAGCACTAATATCTTTTGCCAGTTTTTTTTTGATCCTGTATTTTCAATCTGATATTTCGAATAGCACCGCTCCCGCACTGGCGTAATTGGCTAATCCAAATCTCTCCGCTATTTCCGCCAGTGTCATACCAGCCACTTCCTGGCACAAATACATGGCCACTGGGCGTAAAAACAAGAGAAAGCTAGGACACCCATCAAAAATGATGGGGGTCCTAGTCTTTTGCTAAGTTTTTCTATATTGACAGATAGCTTTAAGCACATATAATTGAACATATATTGTTAGCGAGATTTTGATTATGGGTCAGGTTACAATTTATCTGAAAGAGGATATTGAGCAAAAAATGGTAGATGCTGCAAAATCTGCCCATTTATCAAAGGGAAAGCTAGGACACCCATCAAAAATGATGGGTGTCCTAGTCTTTTGCTAAGTTTTTCTATATTGACAGATAGCTTTAAGCACATATAATTGAACATATATTATTAGTGAGATTTTGATTATGGGCCAAGTTACAATTTATCTGGAAGAAGATATTGAGCAAAAGATGGTAGATGCTGCAAAATCTGCCCATTTATCAAAGAGTAAGTGGATTGCGAGGC
>JBEVXT010000147.1:0-3488 GCA_040505955.1 Sedimenticola sp.
CATTCTGAAACTATTGCTGCGTTCCGGACGCTTTGATCCTGGCTATGATTTGGACAATGCACTTAAGTATGTCGAAAAGTTGAATTCTGATGGTTCTATTACACAAAGTTTTAGAAATGAAGTAAGATTCTATATAAGTCATTACATGCGATTTAAAAATATGACAAAGTCTATAGAAGCATTCCTGGCTATCGAGGACGGAGATATCCAGCGGGCAACAGAACTTGTTTCAAATATGTCTATCAATGAAGTGAATGAAATCATTGTGGAGCGAGTTGAAGAAGATTATTATTTAGAAATTACCCTTGTGGGACAGGCTGTGTCACACAACCACACCACTGCACTGGTTAAACTTATGATAGATGTAGGTGCGAACATCAATGTACTTTACTCGAACCAGGATGGCCAAGGTGGATATCTCGTTAACTATCCTCTCCTGATGGCAGTACAGGAAGATAACGCAGAGATGTGTCTCCTGCTCTTACAAAATGGTGCCAGCATTAAAGCTCCAGCCCGATGCATACGTCAGCCTGCAGAACGTTATTATCGCGTCACACCCATACAAGCGGCAATATCTCACAAAAATCTAGAGATCCTGGAAATATTATTGAAGCATGGTGCAGACCTTTGTGCATCTTTACCTTTAAATCCGGGGACAAAGTTGTCACTCCCGCTATTGAAAGTCATGATGAACTTAGGACACATTTCTGCGGATAGTTGGTTGTCTTTACTATGTAGAGCATCGATTCGTCGTGTGCTGGAGGAAGATGATCTGATTCGAGCATTGGTCAACTTCATGCCTATGTTGACTCCAGAATTCAAGGAGGGGTTGGCAAAACTTCGGGACTGGCTGGATGAACACCTGAGTGAAGATCCCAACTCGCCATATACCTACGATATTTGTGAGCGCTGGGAAGAGTATGCAAGTCAAGCGCCGTTGCTGGCCCAGTTGTGCAGGTACACGGTGAGACAAGCTTGTGAACCATGTGATGACGAAACATTTAAACAACTGGGATTACCTACGGCGTTGGAAAGGTACCTGTGTCACATGGGGACCCACGAGACGGAAGATCTCTGAGCACTTTAATACAATGTAGTTTAAAGGAAAGGGTATTAATATTCATACAAAATCAATCAGCTATCTCGCTGCACGTGCACCAGGTGTACTTCGAGTCAAAACGTGACTACAAGCGACTCACTTTCCAGAATCGGTTTTAATTAGGAACATCGATATGCTTATCGACTTTAATACATGTGATTCAAAGGAAAGGGTATAATTATTAATATTCATTCAAAATCAATCCGCTATGTCGCTGCACGTGCACCAGTCAAAACGCGAGTACAAGCGACTCACTTTCCAGAATCGGTTTTAGTTTAGGAACACCAAAGGCTCAAGTGGGCTATTGTTACCGCTTTTCGTCTGCCCGTCCACATTTGCAATCGTCTTCTACCGAACAGCTTGGCATGTGGTCACTTCACAGGCATGGGGGTCCTGTGTATGACATTAAACTGCTCCGGTAGTTACACATTCGACTACCGAAAGAGAAGAGAAATTTAACGATGGGGTTCATTCTTACCGGCATCCCATTTAACCCAGTTTGGCGCTAATTTGCATACGTATTCCTTTTGGCTTTCTTTTCTGTTTTGGCTTTTTTTGTACGGTGTGAAAAATGAACCGGGTTATACCCCTGCTAGTAAAGTAGTACGATGAGCGGTAGTCTTACTACTTTACTGTATCTGATCCCAAGTATATTGCTGCAGTAGCCGCTGCTTCTCGTAAAATGGAATGGGGTACGATACGTGATTGTACTGTTGTGGCAAGGAACGAGATCATGATGTTGTACATTTTTCGGATGAAAATTCAGACCTAAATGTTCCCTATTAACAGGTGAGTGACCTGTCCAGTCTTAATGACCCAGCTGGTATATACCAGTTAAGCCATCAACCAATCAATCGTGTAGCTTATTACTTTAAAGCAATTCTTGTTGCATAAAAACTTCTGAAATGTGGTCCAATCTGTCCTCAAGACTGCATAAAACTATTTTCAGATAGTACGCAGTTGAATAGGTAGAAAAAGAATGTTAGACCACTGATAGCGAGTGTGGGCCAATCATATTGCAGCATTTGATGTCTATATATGATAGATCAATAAACTTACCCGTCAACAACACTAGAGTGACAGGTATTAGTTTATACCAATGCTTGCCACTGTGGACCGATAATATTGCTATGTTTTCATTGTCAGTCAGATAGACACCTCGTGCTGTTGTATATGCAATATATACCAGAGCGCAACGAGGGTATATATCGTGTATGCAACGACACGCATTGTCTAGATCCTATACGTAATACATGCATCAGAGAATAATCAGATATCACCACCTTGCATCTGACCAGTAGCCGTCAAGCTGCTGAATTGTCTTGATGTATGGAGATTTTCCGAGAGTTCATCAATTTATTGTACATTGGTCCGTCCGTCCCTAGTTTCATTTTCTGGCGATACATGCGTGTAGTGAATCTGTAGTCAACAACCAGATAATGTGTGCGAACGAGATACAAATGTACATATATAGCGAAGTCTCATCTGTACAAAGTTGTATTGTTGACATGGTGCAAACAGCTGGAATGAACATCAAGTAAGGTATTGACATTCTGGTTTGCCTTTGACCATATTGACATTGTGTAACGTCAGAATTAGAGTGCTCAACAACTTGCAGCACTGAATTTACAATATCCTTTTCCTGGTCGTTAACACATCAGGAAAAATACTTCGCACCGTCCTCTTTTAGGTTTAGTTGACGTCTCTGCGACACGATGCTACTCCTAATTGTAGGAATCGCCAGCTCTGGGGATGATGCAGTTCCGTGCTGCAATGGGCTCCTAAATGGAACCCATAGAAACCTTAAACCCTGTGATAACCAAGGAAGTGCGTTTTGTAGGGTTCACTGTACGTCATCAATTACAAGTTTATTGATCCCTTTCAAGTTTCAACCATACAGTCCACAGTGCCATTGTTTGCAAACAGTGTATATTCAGACGAGATGAAATGGCTTGTAACGAGCCTTCTCATCAGGATCTATTCATATTTCTCGCAGTCAATGAAATGATGAGGTGCAACATCTGAACAACACCAAGGTCTAGTTCAGACGGGTGACCGGGTAGAACCAGTACTGGGCTAGGCATTCTGAATTCGAAATATCTTGATCGGGTGCCAGGTATCCTATCAACCTACATGCAGCTTATGTCCATCCCCTTTTAGCAGGCTTTATGACAAGCAGGAGCTACTGTTAGCTATTCTAGGAATAAGGAGCTGTGCATCTCCTCCTGCACGGCATGGGGTTCCGGGGGCCGAGACGCCTATAAATAGTCTAAATATTTGGAAGGAAAAAATAAATATAATCCGACAGCAGGTAATGGCCTAATCAGTTTATTGAAAATCATTTTTTACAATTTTTTTGTCTCTAATTAAATAAATGTCGCATTACTAC
>JBEVXT010000148.1:0-4863 GCA_040505955.1 Sedimenticola sp.
GCCCCAGCTGGAACATATCGAAGCCATTGAGAAACGCCTTTGGAGTGCCGCCGATAATCTGCGCGCCAACTCCACCTACGCCAGTAATGAATATTTTCTGCCGGTCATGGGCTTGGTCTTCTTGCGTCATGCCTACAGCCGTTACCTGACCGTAAAGGAAAAAATATCCGCCAACCTCCCAAGTCGTGGTGGCAAAACGCGGGCGCTGACCAAGGAAGACTTCTCTCAGCAGAGTGCCATCTTCCTGCAGCCCGAGGCGCAGTTCGATCAGCTGGTATCCCTGCCCGATAGTAAGGATCGTGCCCGTGCCATCATCGAGGCGATGGAGTCTATTGAGGCCGACTACGAAAGCCTGCGTGGCGTACTGCCAACGGGCGAATATCAGGAACTGGATAACCAGGTGCTCGGTCAACTGCTGCGCACACTCAACCCCGACGAGTTGAAGAAGGTATCCGGCGATGTCTTCGGTCGCATCTACGAGTATTTTCTCACCCAGTTTGCCGGTCAGGGTGCCCACGATGGTGGCGAATTCTTTACCCCGGTCTCGCTGGTCTCGCTCATCGCCCATGTGCTTGATCCTGAGCGCGGCACCGTGCTGGATCCAGCCTGTGGTTCCGGCGGCATGTTTGTGCAGAGTGCACGCATCGTCGAGGAGCACGGACAAAGCCCCACCGACCAACTCACCTTCCGTGGTCTGGTGAAGAACGCCACCACTATCCGCCTGGCCAAGATGAACCTGGCCGTCCATGGCCTTGAAGGCGATATCCAGAAGGCCATCACCTACTACGAAGACCCCCACGAACTGGTGGGCAAGGCCAACTACGTCATGGCCAATCCGCCCTTCAACGTGGACGAGATCGACGCTGACAAGATCAAAAGTGATCCGCGCCTGCCCTTCGGCCTGCCCGGCGTCAATAAGAAGGAGAAGGTCAGCAACGGCAACTACGTCTGGATCAGCTACTTCTACAGCTACCTGAGCAACAAGGGGCGCGCCGGTTTCGTTATGTCCTCCCACGCCTCCAGTGCCGGTGGTACTGAGGCCAAGGTGCGGCAGAAGCTGGTTGAGACCGGCGATGTGGATGCCATGATCGCCATCCGCTCCAACTTCTTCTACACCCGCACCGTGCCTTGTGAACTGTGGTTCCTGAACCGCAACAAGCCCAAGGCACACAAAGAGAAGGTGCTGATGATCGATGCGCGCAACGTCTATCGCAAGGTCACGCGCAAGATCTACGACTTCTCCCCAGAGCAGCAGCAGAACTTGCAAGCTATCGTCTGGCTCTACAGGGGTGAAACCAAACGCTATCTGAAACTGATTTCCGGTTACCTTGGTAGTGTTGCCGATGAAGCCCTGGCCTGTTTTGATGAGGAAAACGAAATGGGTGTGGTCGAACGACCATTTGCAAACTATGCAGAGACATTGAGGGCGCTACGAACAACACTGACACCGTTCCTGAATACCCTGCCGAAAACCACTTCTCATTCTTCCGGGTGTGAACAGGAGATGAAGTGTGTTGTAGAAGCAAAGGCAGAGCTAGACAAAGAGTATAAGCTGCTTGAAAAGGATATAGATCAGTTCCGCAAGCGTGCCGCTAAGGCGGTGAGCCAATGGGAAACCGCACCAGATACCAATGCAGCACTTCTCAAGCTCACTCGGCAGTTTGAACCCCTGGCCGATTCTAGCCGCACCCTGATCAAACAGATCGACCTCATCCACAAGCACACCACCAGCCTTATCGACACCTGCAAGCAGGATTGCAATGCTAATAAAAGCGATGCCTGGGTAAACCGCGACATCACCCGCGCCCGCAAGACCGCCGATGGGGCTCGTGGGCTCGCCGTCGAACAGCTCAAACAGGTGCGCTACTTCTGGAAACAGGCCCACTGGCTCACCGAACGCTTCCCCAAAGCTAAACTGTGTGACGTGGAAGGGCTGGTCAAACTGGTGGGTATTAAAGAGATTGAGGCCAACGACTGGAGCCTGACACCCGGCCGCTACGTTGGCGTTGCCCCCGAGGAGGTAGATGAAGACTTCGACTTCGAGGAGACACTGCGCGAAATCCATGTCGAGATCGAAGATCTTAACGCGGAGGCCGTCTCCTTGGCGGCAACCATCAAAAGGAATTTTGAGGAGTTGGGGGTATGAGATTGGAGAGAGTGCGTTTGGCTGACGTTGTATCAATGAGAACTGGGAAGCTTGACTCCAATGCGGCAGTGCAAGAAGGAGAATACCCTTTTTTTACGTGCTCACAAAAAACACTGCGAATCGACAAGCCAGCATTTGATACGAAAGCGGTTCTACTGGGTGGAAATAATGCCGCTGGCGTGTTTCCACTGAAGTATTATGAAGGGCAATTCAATGCATACCAGCGGACGTATGTCATCGAATCACTTGATCCAGAAAAACTCAGTATTAATTTTTTGTACTACGCATTGAGACCGGCACTTTCGTATTTCCAGTCTGCCTCTATTGGTGCGGCAACCCAATATTTAACAAAAGGAATACTTGATGATTTTGTAGTAGCTCTTCCACAAATTCTAGAACAGCAACATATCGCCTCCGTCCTCTCCGCCTACGACGACCTGATCGAAAACAACTGGCGGCGAATACAGTTGCTGGAACAGGCCGCACGACTGCTCTACAAGGAGTGGTTCGTCCACCTCCGCTTCCCTGGTCACGAACACGTCAAAATCAAAGATGGTGTGCCGGAGGGGTGGGAAAAAGGTACGGTTATAAATCTAGGTCGAGTTGTCACAGGCAAAACGCCGTCAACGAAAATCTCAGAGAACTTTAGTGGTGATGTTCAATTTGTAAAAACACCTGACATGCATCGCAGTAGAATACTGGTGGAAACGGAAGAACACCTTTCAGAACGGGGGATTGCTACCCAGGCCAATAAGACATTGCCTGCGGGAACAATATTAGTCGCATGCATCGGTGCTAAACTTGGCGTTGTGTCTATCACTGGTCGCTTGAGCCAAACCAATCAGCAGATCAATGCTGTCATTCCTCACAAAGATTACTTGCGGTATTTCAGCCTCTTTGCATTGATTGACTTAAAACCGCAGTTAGAGGCGATGGGAGGAGGCGCTACGATGCCGAATGTGAATAAAACCAAGTTTTCGTCTATTCCCGTAGTTATTCCACCTCCGATACTACTTAGAGAGTTTGACGAGTTTGCAAAGACTTCGTTTCAGCAAATGCAACTACTAAATGAACTGATTTCACGTCTTACCAAAGCCCGGGATCACCTTCTCCCCCGCCTGATGAACGGCAGCTTGGTAGTATAGGCGCATCATGCATACTACCGTTTACAACAATACACACGATGTCACGATTTGGAGCGGAGTACAGCTTTCCGCTGGCAGCAAATTCGAAACCTTTTTGGCGGATGAGGTTGCTTCACGTCTGCATGATGAAACGGGCAAGGCCGAGTTCACTTCACACCTAAATAGCCTTGCAACCACCGGGTTTGCACAGGATAGCCTTCGTGCCATATTGGAAGCCGAACATCCTGAAGAGCGCGATTGGGCGGTGGGTGAGGCATTGACCGAGGCATGGTTGAGTCGCGAGCATGGTGTGGTCTGGCCTTGGAACATGGAACGCGACAAGCGGACACCTAAGGCGAGCCTCCCTGGGGCTGATTTGGTGGGCTTCGTAACTCAAGGCGATGTGACGCGCCTGGTACTGGGTGAGGTCAAAAGCTCATCAGATGCCAATACACCGCCGAACGTCATGACCGGGCGTAGTGGCATGACACGTCAGCTGGAAAATCTTGTTGCGGACATGGGCCTGCTCTATACCCTGATTCGATGGCTGCAGCCCCGGTGTCGTGCTAACACTGCCGAGCCGCACTTTAATGCGGCGGTTGGTGCGTTGCTAGAGTCAGGCAATAAGGCGATGGCCCTGTTCGGGGTACTGGTACGTGATACGCAGCCTGACGAACGGGATCTCCGAAGTCGTGGTGAACACCTGGGAAAGTGCGTCAAAGCACCCACCAACTGCTATCTGCTAGCACTTTACCTCCCGTGCTCCATTGCGAGCCTGCCTGATCATGTTCAGGCCGGGGGTGAGGTATGAGCCACTGGATGCTTGATGCACTTGGGGAGGCGCGAGCCAAAGCGATACGGGAGGCAACTCGCGCACAGGTTCTGGGTGAGCTGGCAAACCAACATCAAGCAGTGGACTACCGCTTGATCGAGCGCGTTGCCCAGACCCTGGAAACCGTGGTGATGGACTTATTGACCAGTTCGTCCGCTGAAAATCCGCAACTATCCACGCTTCGCCAATGTGCAGCCGAAGCCTATCGCCTCTATCGCGTGTTACCTGTGCAGGAATCCACTCTGGTTGAAGCAGAGCTACGTTTGCGACAGAGCGCCTTGGCCGTACTGGGAGACCTTGGTGCGGATGCTGCGCGCAACTTGCGTGAGCAGCAATGGCCCGTTTTGGAACTTGAGTCTGAAGATTGGCGGACACGCACCTTGAGCACCATTATCGATATCTGGCTACGCTTGATTCGCAAGCAGGGATGGGGCGATCGTGATGTGGTTTTGGAACGCATCGCCACGCTACGTCAGGCACAGGTGACGCTTGAATCAAATTACCTTGCGAATATTGAAAATCATGAGGCCAAAGCTGCTGCTCTGGAGTTAATGGCGCTTTACCATTTGGCAAAGGCGGCGGAAATTCTTGCCCAATATGTGACGGATGGAGTGGTTGAGGGTAGCTATCAGATTAACAACCTTCTGGAGATGCATTTTGATCGCGCCCTGGCGGTATGTGAGCAGGTCGCGGTTTATCAGTTGGAGCCGTTGACCCGTTTGTTGGCTGCAACTGCAAGGCAGTTGGTGGATAACTCCATC
>JBEVXT010000149.1:0-2508 GCA_040505955.1 Sedimenticola sp.
ATTACACTACTTCCGCCTAACAAAACAGTCCAGTAGGTACCCTACATAGTATAAAGAAGACAATACCACTCCGCATCTGACATTGCAGTCCGATCAAGTCGTATACGATTTACTCTGGCATAGCAATGCACAACCATGCCAATCATATTTACCTATTGTGGGTATTCCAGTTAATCCTGCCACCCATTCCATGTGAATGCTGCCACCTAAACCGCTCAAAGCTGCCACCCACCGGAGCGATGGCGACGCGGGGTTTATCTATTGTTACTCTGAAGCAGTGGGTGACGTCAACTTTGATTTCTTTTTCCGCATGGATTCTCCTTTCAGATTTATCTTGTAAGCGTTGTGTACCAGCCGATCTAAAGTGGCATCAGCCAAGGCAGGTAGGCGATCAGAAAGTCCTCGCCGCACTCATCGCAACGAGCACAGCTTCCGCTCCCGCTAAGTACATACATCCATGTAGGCAAAGCCATGCCCTGGTATACGTTGGTTGCAGGGGTAGGCTTTGGGTGGAGAGCAGCACAGACAGACATCCTTGTTGTCGTTCCTGTCGGTTGGTTTCGACTCAATCATAGAGAACGTACAATGAACCTTCAAGACGGAAACTGAGCCTTCACGCGAGTTGAAGCAATTGTAGGTGGCCGTCACCCTGATCCAGCAGTTCATCTGTAGAACCACGCCAGTTCAGGAAGATCGTCAAGCGGACTGCACCACCGACAGCAACATCTCAAAAGACACACGCTCCTGCTCCAATCGAACCTGTTCACCCAAGCGGTCTTCGCACAATATCCGATAGCAGGCCTGCTCCTCTGCTGTGAGATTTGGCAATTCACCGATAATCCGTTTGGCCGTCTCCTTCACCCATGCATCGGCACAGGACTCGAGGGTTTTTCGGTCCATCAGCAGCGAGCGGGTTTGGGGGTAATAACCGCGCAGTTGCGAGAGCATGGCAAAACCATGGGTATCAATATCGCCCCAGTATTGGATTTTGCAGCGCGACAACCAGTCGATGCCATTCAACGCAGCAATACCGTAACCCAGCCCGAAGATCACCATACTACCGGAGAACACAGGAAAGCTGAGTCCGTTGATCTTGTTCTCAGTGATAAAGACCCGGTCGACCGGCGGGTTCAGCCGTTGAAACTGTTCTAGGGGCAGGCTGATATCATTGAGACCGCCGTAGGCCTGCGCAGCCCTGGCATCAAGCAGTCGAAAGCGTATCATGGGTTGGTCATATTTCAGTCCGAAGCGCCGTTCAAAGCCGTGCCGCGCAAGACCCACGACCCCGGCATTACAGGCCTCCGCCGGCAGCGTCTGTTCCAGCAGTTCACCGATAAGCCCCCGGCGCGCCTCGATAAACTTGGTATCCACTCCGGGTATGAGCAGTTCCCGCAGATAGCGATTAGGTAGCGGGTGGCTTTGGAAAAATGCGATCACCAGCAGCAGCCGCTCCCAATCCACATCCTGCTCCAATGCCTTCATCGGATGAGCCTGGAGCCACGCCTGTAACAGCGGCTGCTGCCGGATAATGAGGTCATGACACTGTTTGAAGCGTTCAAAGAGGCGGGATTTACCAAGGCAGGTAATCACAGCATCCGGGGTCTCAAACAGTAGCTGCCCCGGCAGACGTTGCCTGCCAAGCTGGCGATGATTGGTCTCCCTGTATTCGATACTGTAACCGCCTGCAGTACACCCCTGCTCTAGTTCCTGTTTCCACCGGCGAACTTGATCAAAATCGTCCATCATAACCCGGGCAGAGGGTCTGCCCACCCCGATCCTAAGTGGAAAGAGATCCGGCTCCAAATCCATCCAGGCACGCAGCACCCGACCGCTGCTCCAGTGGCGTTCTATCTTATTGTTCAGCTCTTTGGGTGTCAGCATGACTTACTTGCGGGCCTGATAATCCGCCTTCTCCTGCTGATACTCTTCCACCGTGAGATTGCGGATAAGTGACTGTTTTCCACCTTCGTTATGCACGAAGTGAACCGCATGGATGTAGTCTTCAATGATGTGGATCTTCTGCAGCGGGGTGACGATAAGCAGTTGCAGGTTGAGGCGCCGGAACAGCTCCAAGGCGTAGCGGGTGGACTCATCAGAGCCTCTGCCGAAAGCCTCATCAATCACCACGAAACGGAAGGAGCGCTGCCCCACTCCAGGCCGAACTGATAGGCCAGAGCAGAGGCGAGAATGGTATAGGCCAGTTTCTCCTTCTGGCCACCGGACTTGCCGGCGGCATCGGAGTAAAACTCGCGCTCGCTGTCATCTTCGCGCCAGCGTTCACTGGCAGAGAAATTGAACCAGTTGCGCACGTCAGTCACCTTACGGGTCCAGCGTTTGTCGAGGTCACTCATTCCCTCGCGGCCATTGAAGCGGTCGATGACCGCCTTCACCTGCAGAAACTTCTCTTCGGTGTATAGTTGCTCCTCGTCCAGCACCCCGGAGAGCAGCTGACGCAACTGCTGGCGACAGTCACGAACCTCTGCGTCCTGGGCCAGGTCTTTGAGCAGG
>JBEVXT010000150.1:0-4220 GCA_040505955.1 Sedimenticola sp.
ATCTTGGTCAAGCTGATATCCAACAAACTGGAAGTGTCCTCGGAGGTGTTTGGTGACAAGCGTGGAAGACAAAAAAGTGTTGATCGTGACCGGTGGATCTCGGGGAATCGGTGCTGAGATCGCCCGCCTGGGAGCATCCAAAGGTTACCGCGTTGTCGTCAATTATTCCCGCAGTGCAAAAGAAGCCGAAATGCTTGTTGACGAACTCAAGGCTGGGGGGCACCAGGCCCATGGGATCGCCTGCGATGTATCCCGGGAAGAGGATGTCTTGAGGCTTTTTGCAGAAACCCGAGACACATTCGGTTCTGTTTCCGTACTGATTAACAACGCAGGTATAACGGGTGGTTTCGCCAGGGTTCGTGATGTTTCCGCCAAAACCCTTAACGATATTATGGCGATAAATGTCATTGGTGCTTTTCTCTGCTCACGCGAAGCGATCCGCCAGATGTCCACGGAAACAGGAGGCGCAGGCGGCTCTATCATAAACGTCTCGTCACGTGCATCTCTATACGGTGGCGCGGGGGAGTGGGTACACTACGCCGCCACGAAGGGGGCAATGGACACTTTGACGCTTGGACTCGCCCGGGAAGTCGCCGCAGAGGGAATTCGTGTGAACGCAGTGGCTCCTGGCTTTATCGATACCGAACTTCATGCGGCGGCAGGCGATGCTGATCGTGCGATCAGACTGGCCGCAGGAACACCGATGGGACGGCCCGGTACATCCGCTGAAATCGCCAACGTGGTGCTTTGGCTGGCGAGTGATGAAGCTTCGTATGTGACGGGTGCCATTGTGGCGGCGGCGGGTGGACGTTAGACGAACATCACTCCAGTAAAGAGAGTAACTTCTCAAAAAGTCCGGGCCATGGGGGGCAGTAACGCCTTTTTGGGACACGCTGTGAATACCTCCCTGGTCGCTCACGGCATCCTGCCTCCCGCGACACTAGTACGTCCCTGTACATCGTACGCTCACAGCAGCATCCCTGCTGTTGCAAGTCCTGAAAAGACGTTACTGCACCCCACCTGAAAGTTATCCATCTGCACTGGGTTATTGAAAAGTTACTAATAGAGATAGCCAAGCTACGGGGCGATCACCTGATATTCAATAGCGGTATACACTGTCAATAAAATATGTGATGGATATATGTCGAACGATGGGGTCCTCTTCTCCGAGCAAAAACTGCTCCGGTCGTGCATCCCTATGCGGTTTTTGCCTCCGGTTATGGCGGCGTTAGATTCACAGGATACCGAGAGATAACAATGTCTGACATACCCTTTACCAACATAATTCAAGCCGCGTATATACGGGCCAAACAGGATTTCCTATCAAACAAATTACCCATTAGCGAAATAGAAGATCTTTGCCATGTAGCCCATCTCTATGCCTTTACTGATCTTTACCACGGTACCAAGGAACCTGATCACGAGCGACATTACACCAAGCCAATTGATCAATTGTATGAGTTATTCGACACGGGCCAGCTCAATGTCAGTGATGTTTATGCATCCTTTGCCTTCTGCTATTTGGAAGTCTATGAGGCAGAAGGAATTTTCCCAGAGAAAAGTTGCAAAGCACAGTTTGAACATGAGAAGAAAATAGAAATAACGTAACTATTCAGCTCACCCCTGAAATTCGCCGTTTCTGAGTTTAAAAGAATCATTTGCACACATAAACTCACATTTTGTGCCTTTTTATCCTTAAACCGGCTCTGTACCAAAATACTGAAAACCGCAGTTATGGTGGAATAGAGGTGTTGTAGGAGCGAACTTGTTCGCGATGGACTACGAAACGTACTCTTCGCGAACAAGTTCGCTCCTACGCCTGAGTTCCGGATTACCGCAGTGGAGTGAGGATTGGAGTGAGGACACCCATCAATTCACAGGTAATGGATGACTGCTGATGGGTGTCCTCTCTTTTTATCAATCCATTGGGATGTTGCGAACCACCCGGTAAACGTGGGTACCGGTTTCATGGGGCCAGCGCCTTCCAAGGTGGACATCACTGTTCCGGGCACGTTCTAATGCGGTTTCTACATAAGGCCGGAACTGCTCCACCGCCAGATTAGCCTTGTTGTAGGAACCACCCAGTGCGGCTCGCAACGCCTTTACCACGTTGCCACACTTGTCTGTTTCGTCTACTTGTTCGACATGATGGTAAAGCAACCACACTTCAAAACAGGGGTTACTGATGGCCAACTTAACGCCAGCATCAACAGCCTCCTTGGTAACTTTGGCCAGTTTTGCAGTTCCCCAGCGATCCACATCAACCATCAACCAGAGCTCATCCTCGCCACCCAGATCATAGATCTCGCGATACTCACGAAGTCGATCCAAGACATACTCTGGTGAAGAGTGATTATCTTCTCCCGTAGGCAATACCTTCACCTGAACTCGAGAGGAACCGAATAGAGAAAAATATTGTTGTTCAGTAGCCTTCCCCTCCGTGGCAATGACCACCAATCGGGTATCCCTGAGATGTGCAACCATTCGGTCGATGGGCCGCTTCCTGCGAGTAATCAGTGTCATGCCCGATTCCTAGTGCTTTTCTTTCGTTGAACCGAACAGAGGCACTGGCTTGATGAACGGAATACCACCAAAGCGTCCATTCAGATAGCCTTTCTCAATCTTCAGATCTGAACGCACTTTCAAATCAGACAGGGAATAGAGCTTTGTTCCACCTTCGCTATCTTTCTGCAAAAACCAAACCTCATCTCGTCGCAACAGGTTGAGATCCAACAGATGTGTGTCATGGGTTGTAAATATCAACTGACCTCGCTGTGAGTCACAACACTGCTCCAGATAACTCTCGACAAACAGACGGGAGAGCAGCGGATGAAGCTTTCTGTCCAGCTCATCGATTACATAGACCTTCTCGCCGGCACGAACATCGGCCAGGATGGGAAGAATATCCATAAGGCGCTGGGTGCCAGCAGACTCTTCCTCAAAGTTGAAACTGACCCGCAAGCCATTTTTACCGGTGTGGATCGTCTTCAGGCGCACCATAACGAGCTTGCCGGTTTCATCCGCACAGATGGAGAAATTCCCCCCCTCTTCCGTCATGAAGTTGATAATCACACCCTTCTTGGCATCAGCCTCAATCTTGTCCCGAATATCTTCAGGCATACCCGGTATGTGCTTGTCGTAATCAAACTCCTCCTCTACGGCTTCAACACTGTCGATGCCGGTGCCCGCTTTGTTAAGGAAATCTCCGATGAACTTTACGAAGTCTTCTTCCTTGCTGGAGCGAACTTCGATGGGCTGAAAACGCGCTGTTGCCGAGATGATGGTCAATACATCCTTGAACCAGTTGTACAGTGGCTCAAGCTTCTCAACATTGCGGTCGACTGCCTCGGTCAAAAACAGCTGGTTTGGGCGTGTCCCTTTTGCGATGAACTCCAGGAACTGCTGCTCTTTCTTGGTGCGACCCGCCAAAGAGGGGCCAGACTCCACCGTGACTTTGCCGTCCTCATCCGTTACCCGCTCAAAAAACTTTACCTCACGGACATTCGGCCGAGCATACAACCACTCTTCGTGCACCCGGTCGCCATCCACGACAAAGCCATAGCTGTACTCCACCGACTGATAGTCGATGACAAACTCGAAGCGCGATGGCGACTCCCGGCGACTGCTATCCAGGCGAAACGGCGACACACGGATAGGCTGCCCACTCTTGGTCCCCTTCACCACCAGCAACTGGGCGAAACCTAGCGCTTCCACCAGCTTGGTCTTGCCATGTGCATTGGCACCATAGAGCACAGCGGTACGCAGCACGTTGGGCTTACGCCCTGCCTCGGTTCGTACCAAGTGACCGGGATGCTCCTCATCAGGCGAAGCCACCATGGAAAAATGGGACTCCTCCGAAAAGCAGGCGAAATTTTCAAATGTGAATTGAAGCAACATTTTTCGACTCAAATAATATTTATATGCTCTTTATTTAGCATACAAGTGATTTTTTCGCAATTATTGATCTCTTTTCTCACGAATCAGTCTGAATCTAGCTCTATTTCGAGTTCACTCGCCCGGATAGGGCCAAATCTGCTTCGCCTTGCCAACAAGCACCCCCCCGATCCCGGATTGCCTGTTCATCCCAGCTATCTACATCGGGAAAATATCGATTCAGGTCGAGTTTACTGTATTTGATCAGTTCCGGGCGTTTATCCGACCAGCTGCCGTTGGATAAGGTGGCATTCAGCTTTCCGGTAATCAGCGTCAGGTTGCCCATG
>JBEVXT010000151.1:0-6750 GCA_040505955.1 Sedimenticola sp.
AGGCAAGGGCTATCAAACCCGCATCAACGCAGCACTACGCGAGTTCGTCGAGGAACATAGCAAGGCGGTCTGATCTACAACTACCTTCAGACATTAGCGATTTGATATTCGCAATACATCCAAAGCAGTTATTTCCGGAAACCGCCTGGCAGTTGAGGGATCGAACTCCGTACCGGCAACAACCCCTTTCAACACAATCCAATCCCACCCGCTCCGCGTACCCGCCCCGGGGTGGGCCGGCTCCGCTACGGCCCATCCCGGGTCGCGAACGCTACGCTCCTGCTTGCTGGAGGGTCTCAACCTCCGGCCAGCCGCAAGCCAAAGGAGCGGATGCGGGAGTCAGGCGTGTCGGCGTCGCGGATGGCGGAGCGCAGGTTGCGCCCGCGGCCGTACCAGCTGCCGCCGCGCAACACGCGCGAGTGGCCCTCTATCGGCCCTGCCGGGTCGATAACCGGCTCCGTCGGATAAATACCCTTCCAGTCGGCGCACCACTCCCAGACATTGCCATGCATCTGGTAGAGGCCCCAGGGGTTGGGCTCGAAGGAGAGTGCAGGAAGTGTACGCTGCCGATACTCCCCCTTCTCTCCCCCTGCATAGGGGAAATTGCCGTTGTAATTAGCCTGTTCCGTGGTGAGGCTATCACCCCAACTAAACGGCCCCTTTGTGCCCGCCCGGCAGGCGTGCTCCCACTCCGCCTCGGAGGGGAGACGCAGGTGTGGTCCGACACCCCCCAGGTGCTCATTGGCAGTCTGAATAAAATCCTGGCAGTCATCCCAGGAGACCTGCTCTACAGGACAACGCGGATCCTCCATGAAGTGGGCCGGATTGACACCCGTCACCACCCGCCAGAGCGCCTGGGTAGAAGCGGTATCGGCCAGCCAGTAGCCACGCGTAAGGGTGACCTTGTGCCGGTCTTCATCCTTCCATCGCTCCGCTTCGTCCTCCGGTGAGCCCATAAGAAACCGTCCCGGTTCGATCCAGCGCATCACCTGACGCTCACCACCGATATCGAACGCCTGCCAGCGCCCGAAAGCATCCTCGCCGAAGGCCACCGCCCAGGGGGCGGGGAAATCATTGGCTGGGGGGTTGGGGTCGAGGATCATGACCAGCTCAGGATCTCACGGTAATCGACTCCACGCTTCCCCCGTGACTTGGCCTCGGATGTACTCTCCGTGGCTACACCGACACTAATGCTCCAGAAGCTGTTGGCACCGTCGGCGTCGAAATGGCGCTCCACCGAGAGCATTGAGTTGGCCGCAAGAAAGGCGTTTAGCCGCCGGGCGTCTTCCGCCGGATCGAGGGCATGGATGGAAAAAAAAGCGTAGTGCATCAGTTGTCTCCTCTGTCAGAACCACCGCCCGCCCCCTGAGCACCTCTTCTCCGTTCGCTCCACTCACTGCGATCGGCACTCCTGGGGCGGGCTCCCTGCTGGCTTGCATGAGGGTCGGAACCTCCGGCCAGCCGCAAGCCAAAGTCGCGGAAGCGGGAGTCAGGCGTGTCGGCGACGCGGTAGGCGGAGCGCAGGATGCGCCCGAAGTCGCTCCAGCAGCCGCCGCGCAACACGCGCTCGTGGCCCTTAGCAGGCCCCGCCGGATCGATAGCCTCTCCCTTTGGATAGTCATCCAGCCAGTCGGCACACCACTCCCTAACATTACCATGCATCTGATAGAGGCCCCAGGGATTGGGCTCGAAGGAGTGAACCGGGAGGGTACGCCGACGATTCTCACCCTCATCTCCCCCCGGGTAGGGACGGCCGCCATTATAATTGGCCTGTTTCGTACTCAGAGTATCGCCCCAACTAAACGGCCCCTTGCTGTCGGCACGACAGGCGTACTCCCACTCAGCCTCCGTGGGCAGCCGCAGAACCGGCCCGTCAGCCCCCAGGTAGCCGTTGGCCGCCGCGATAAAATCCCGGCATGCATCCCAGGAGACCTGCTCCACCGGGCAGCGTGGATCATTTTTGAAATGGGCCGGATTGTTACCCGTCACCGCCTGCCAGAGCGCCTGGGTAGTGGCGCTGTCCGCCAGCCAGTAGCCACGGGTCAGGGTGACCGGGTGTTGGGTTTCGTCCGTCCAACCCTCTGGCTCACCCCTGCCCGCTCCCATGAGGAATGATCCCGGGGCGATCCAGCGCATGCGCTGCCGGGCCTTTTTGATGGTGAATTCGGCCCACAAGCCGTGTTGGTCAACACCGACATCTGTGGCCCAGGGCCAGGGGTTTTTCAGCAGACGCCAGTGAACGTCGGGCTGGTTGAGGGTTGCCGGTTCAAGAACGAAGAGCGCCTGTTCAGGATGGGCGGCATGAATCAAACCCGTTTTATCCTGCCACATACGATCCGCCCATGCCGGTATTGACTGGCTGCGCAGTTCATAGCGCCAGTCACGGTCACGAATGAAGGTTCCCGCTGGATCGGTCGGTACTACCCGTTTGATAATTTTGCCTGTGGTCTCGGCATAGGGGTTTGCCCCTACCATCAACAAGCCGCGCTCAGGCTGGCGGCGAATCGCGAGACCACGCCCTGTTTGATAGACCCAGCGCGGACGAGGCTCGTCCAGCGCTGACAGTTCCCCGGGGTGATACCCGCCGGGCAGGGGTTCACCCAAGGCAATGGCAACACGCCGTGCCCGGCGGAAGACGGGCAGCCAACGGGGATCTCTGCTTTGCGTGGACAGCAGATTCAGTAGTGGCAGGTAGGGTCGCACCCCTGCCATAACATCGGCGGGTGGTTCAGCGAGTCCGCCACCTGCTGCGTTCAGCAAATTAAGCAGCCGTGGAAACGCTTCCGGTTCCGGGTTACTGAGCAGACCGCTCTGGAGTCTCTCCATCTCACTGGCCCTGGGGTTACGTGATCTGCGCCATTTTTCAACGCTCTGCCGGAGGCGCTCACGGGTCTCGTAGTCGATTGCCTTCAGGGCGCGCAACTGCTTCAGCAAGTGATCAGGGTGCAGATCAAAATGGATCTCAGGATCACCGATCTGCTGATCGTTAGCCACCAACAGCTCGGCGTGGAGATCGGCATCGGGTAGGGCGTGGTGGCGCAGATAGCGCAGTTGATCACTGTCGGTCTTCCATGTCTGGCTAAGGGCGGCAAGTAGCGCAGTTACGCTGCGGGCGAGTTCCACAGGGCTGGATCGACCCTGGCGTGGATCGAGTGGACTCTGTGTCACCAGTGGATCATGCAACGGGCAGAGGGGAAGCAGGTGCAGCGGGTGACTGCGCCGCTGCAAGCGCTGGATGAGAGCGCGCCAGTCGGCACTCATGTGACCACCCTCCAGGGCGCCAAAGGCACCGATAAGCACTATCTGTGCTCCGGGTTTGATGCGGTTTTCATCGGCGATGCTTAGGGTGCTGTCCAGGGTCTCCCATGGCCCCCCCGGCCCCCGGCGCAGGAGATAGCCGCTCAACCCCTGCCTGCCCACCAGGGCACGGAGGCTGAGCCAGGCAGCGAGCATATCGTCGAAAGCGGGGGCCAGGCGGGATGGCCGATCCATGATAACCACCAAGGGGCCATTGAAGTGACGACGGGGCATTAGCGGCAGCCTACCCAGGGGCCGGGCTTGTGAGAGGGTGCGCAGGCAGCGGCGGAGATCGACCCGCCGACCGCGGGCATGGCCAATGATGACGCGATCCCACAGGTTTTGCCATTGGCCGGGGTTACGCAGGGGCGGTACGGGTAGATAACCACCCGGCTCCGTCTCGGGTTGATGAGGCGCAGGAAGGGGGACAGAACCGTTTCCATCCTCCTCTTCTGCTTCCATATGCTCGCAGTGGTGCACATACCAGATCGAGGTGTGATGCCTGGCGGTGGAGAGCAACCCATCGGGGCTATTATCGCTGCTGGAATCGGCTTGATCCTGGGGCAGGTGCGTATGGGAACCGGTATGCCCATCACTCGGGGCATCAGCGATTTCAAAGCCCAACAGCCTGGCCAGACCAAAGAGTCGGCCATCCTCCAACAGAGCCTCTGTTCCGAGTGCCTGTTCGGTATAGGCCAGGGTGCGCAACAGGTCGGCGCGGCTGTTCATACTCAGTCCCTGTTGACCTGACTCTTCTTGAAAAAGCCACCCAGACGATCCATCCAGACAGCGAGGTCAGCACCGTCATCTTTCAAGTCATTGAGGGCACGCAGCAGGTCGAGGTATTCGGCGAGCCCCGTCTTGGGGCTATCCTGGCACTCTTTGCGATCCTTGACGATCAGCTTGGCCGCCTCCTCACGCACACCCTTATGCAGATCGGGAAAGACGGTGGCGGCGATCTTCTTGATATGAGCTTCAACATCCTCACCCAGGGTGAGGGTGAGCACGACACAGCGACGCAGTAGCGCCGGGGGCAACTCGCGGCTGTTGTTGCTGGTGAGCATCACCAGGGGCGGCACCCCCTTGGACTCGACAGTCTCACCTGTCGGCGGGACGCCAAAGCCGCCGTTGCCCAGCACCTCCAGCAGGCCGTTAGTGAGGCTGATGTCGGCCTTGTCGATCTCATCGATAAGCAGCACTACGCCCCGATCACGGCACTGCTCTGCTCTGATCTCCTGATCGAGGAGGTAGTTGGGTGCGCCCTGCTTGTGCTGTGTCTTGGCACCCATCGGGTTAATTGCCCACCAGAGGGCACCGGGGCCGATGTAGTGACCGATATTTCCCACATCCCGTTTTGGGGTATCCCCGCTACTATCCTTGCGCCCGAGTATCTGGGCGTCGGCAAGGCGCTGGGTATGGTCAACGCGCCAGAGCAGATCGGTGTATTCACTGTCGGGCTGGATCACCTCGGGCAGGAAGGGGCGCTTCAGAACTGCGGCTGCGGCACGGGCCAATTGGCTCTTGCCGACACCCGGTTCGCCCCGGACAAGGAGGGGGCGGCCGGAAGCGATGGCGGCGATAAGAGCATCCACCACCCCCTTTTCCAGCAGATGAGGAGTGGCGGGCCAACTGCCCTGAGCATCAAGGTTTACGGGTTTACCTCCGGCGGCATCGAGGTCGGTAATAGCCTGTAGGCGCAGGGCCTTGAGCTGTTTTTTGGTGAGTGGTTCTTGCGGTTGTTCCGGCATGGTGGTAATCCTTCTATTTATCATCGTCCGAGGACCATATGGGCGTCCAGTCGCGAGCGATGGCTTTGAGATCTTTCGATACCTTCTTGATGGTGCCCGACCAATTTTCAATCCGGGTTCGTACCTCTTTTTTTGGTACTCCTTTTTCGTCAGCAGACGGTGGTTGGCCGGATTCATCGTCCGCAGCCAGGGAGTCAGGTGCATGTTCCAACTCAGCCAGCCTGATATTGATCGCAGTTTCTCCCTGAGCCATCCACGATCCAAGACCACCGGGATCACCGCGCATGATATTGCAGCAGTCACCGGCCTGATGATCGGTACAGTCAAATCGATCCAGATGCGACAACCATTCCTCAAGGTAAGCGCTCACACCGGATAGGATGGGGTCATCCTGGCGGGCGATGATATACTTATCATTGGTTTTGCGGCCATAGAGGGCATTGTTCAGGGCGCCGCAGTAATTCTTGAAACGCTGCTTGCTATTTGGTTCGTTGAATGCCGGACAGATGGATGTAAGGCCAATCGTCTTACCTATTTTCTTAACACAGTTGTGAGCCCGCTCCTCATCACTGGCACCACCCAGATCCGCCAACCGAATACAAAGGGTGGTATCAAAACTGTCGTCAATCTCATGTTCATTGGCGATCGCCAACCGAGTGTATCCCTTGGTACCCTTGGCGCGGTCAAAGGAAAAGATCAGCGGATGAGATTGCTTTGCCCCCTTCACGTCATAGGATCGGGTGGGGGTGCCAGTGTCCGTGTCATCATCAGCTTCCGGAGAGATAGCGCATGCCCGCAGGATCACGCGGTAGATGCCGCGCAAGGCGATCAGGCTGTTGATGTCATCCTCATTCCGACCCGCCTCTGTGCGGAAATCGGTAATCGCCCGATCAAGCTTTGCCCGCATGCTGTCGATCTGTTCGCTTTTGATAAGATCTGCAAGCACTGTGGCTGCTGCGGATGGTGAATCGGTTCTGGTGCTTGCTTGCAGGCGCGTCAAAAAATGCTCGGACTCGATCTTTTCGATCGCCTCCTGAATCAGATGTACCTCGACACCCACACTCTGTTTTTTGGCATTTATCGCCTCATCCTGTTTGCATCTATCGAATTCGGCCAGACTCTCAGTGTGAGCTGCACGCAAAACGGTTTCATCGACCTTGAGCAGTTCTGCGATGCGGGCGAACGGAATCCCGCGCCTGGTTTCATGATTCTCCCAACGCCTTACGGTCTTCTCCGCTACATTCATCTTCGCAGCAAACACAGCCTGCTTGTAATATTCGGTATTTTCGTAAAAAGGTTTCAGCCAGCTCATAGATTCACTCCTTGATTTTCAGATCAATCTAGCAATACCCCGACCGTTGAGCAAAAGAATTCACCGGACAACCGGTGGACAGGGGGTGGACAATAGGCGCCAGATAGGAATAGCGAGGTTCAGGGGGTCGATTGCAGCAAAGAGTGAAGGGATACATTTGCAGATGCCCACAAATTAACTGACTGCCGATGTGTATGGTGTCCATTCCTCCTCTCTATAGCTACAATCAACCCATCACTCGTAACTCCCTGTGCCCACTTTTCTCTAACCTAATAAACCCCATGCAGCTGATAAACCACCCCGCCTTTCTCCTTACCAGACAGTGGCGAGACACACCGAATGGCATTGAGCTGGAGTTCTGGGCGCGCACTGAGGATCAGGTGCTACGCCTGG
>JBEVXT010000152.1:0-5484 GCA_040505955.1 Sedimenticola sp.
GAGAAAGTGTCGCAACCCCGGCCCCAGGATAGTGTCGTTGATATCAAGTTCATCACGTAATGCTGGGAAACCAAGTGGCTTATGTTCGATTCTCCATCAGCACACTATCACGTGGTGGCTACCTGTGAGAGATGCGAACAGCGTCAGTAGGTCAATTGCGATTAAGTACCAGTAGTGTTCACATGTATTTTACATAGACCTTAGCGAGTTTATTTATTATATATAATTACGGTGTACGTTTGTACTGAACTGTGTTTCAATAAGTTTGCATTGATTGGATATTACATAATTATATTAAATATTTGATATTTAATTGTGCGTTGACGATGTGCGTTTAGTTTATTGGAATTATGGTGATTTGCACGTTATATGCTTAACCGTTGTTTATAGTGGTTTAACACTATATTGTGACATGTCGCGCGACAGTATTTTGTCAAAAATTGAATCGGAATTGTGCGATGCACGTTCCGTGTCTTCCGGTGTATCCGATGACAATGGAGAGGCGTCTAAACGGGCCAAGTCCCGGACGCCTGCCCCGGATTGCCCTGATATGTTACAGCAATCTGTACAGGGCTCGGCGGTGCCAATTTCGTGTGGGATGGCAGTTCTCCCCACTGAAACATTAGTTGGGGCAAAATCGTCTAATGTTGGTCAGAACATTGTGGACATGAGTGCGTTGCTATTGGCACAGAAACACCAAACGGGTGTTATGTCATCGATGGTGGCAGAATTTGCGACAATGAAACATGATTTGAAAAAACTAAATGAGCTGGCGTGTGACGCAAATGAGAGCGTTTATGAGGACATTAGTGACGATGACAGTGGATCCGCCGAGCTGGCGAGATCAGGCGTTACAGTTTCTGACTGCGAGAGGTCAAAGACCTTGACTGCCGAGGCCAGTGTGTCAGCTGATATCAGCACCAACGTTATAGTTTCTGGTCAGGATCGGTCAGTGGCCTTACCGTCAATGACCTCCGGGGAATCAGCTGCAGTACCAAGTGTTCCTGTTTTGGGACATAACGGCGCGGGGTCGTCTCAGGTCGTTGATCCAGGGGAGGTTTCGTCAGCTGCTACGGGTTCGTTTCTGGAACATTACACGGAGTATTTGGACCTAAATCACGAGGTGAAAGGTCACGGTGTGTCTGGTGATTTGTCTGTGCTGACTGGGAAGTTGTTCTCCGTGCAGTTAAATGACAAAAAGCGCATGGAACTGTTTGACAAACACGCTGTGCCAGTGAACACTTCAATGTTCGAAGCGCCAAAGGTGAATCAGGAGATTTGGCGTGTGATTGGAGCCGAGGTGAGATCAAAGGACGTTAAGTCACAGAAATTACAGAACACCGTGCTCCGGGCTGGTGTGCCCATAGTTCGTGCTATTGATAAACTATTGTCGATGGGGGGCGTGGACAATGAGACAACTGTCGCGTTGCTGGTTGACAGCTTAGCAATGTTGTCCACGGCGAACCAGGAGCTGAATTTCAAGCGCCGCGATGGAATCAAACGGGAGCTGAATTCCGAATATCAGGCAATCTGTTCACAACAAAACCCGGTGACAGGATTCCTGTTTGGTGACAATATCGGCGACCAACTAAAGAGCATCGCCGAGACCAACAAAGTCGGCATGCGTGTTCGCCCGGTGAAGCGTGGATCTGATATCCGTTTCAACCCGTTTGCGAGGAAGTTTCATAAGAAGCCTTTTTTGTTCGACAGGCCTCCTCCCCAGACACACGGCCAAAACAGAGGAAGGGGGAGGGGGCAGCAAGCGAGCAGGGGCGGGCGCGGGTATCGACCGCCATACAACCACAGGAGAACATCATACTAACTCCCACGGTGAGTCATTCACATGATTTCAAAGCAGGCCGTCTTGTACATTATATTGATAAATGGCGTGACATAACTTCTGACCCTGCTATATTGAACATGGTTACCGGCTGTTCGATTGATTTTATGAATTCACCTGTTCAGACATCATGTAGGGAAACTAGGTTAAATGAAGCTGAATCTAAAATTTTGGACCGTGAAATACAATTGCTTCTAGATAACGGCGTTTTGGAATGTGCGGCCCACTGCCGAGGTGAATACATTTCTACCGTATTTCTTACACCGAAAAAGGATGGCACCTATCGTATGATTTTGAATCTAAAACTATTGAATCAGTCAATCGAATATGTTCATTTCAAAATGGAACGATTGCAGTCTGCGATGCGCCTGATGACTGAGAAATGCCATATGGCCATAATTGATTTGGAGAGCGCGTACTATACAGTCAGTGTACATAAGTCATTCCGGAAATATTTGCGGTTTATCTGGCGGAGTCAGCTGTATGAATATACATGTCTCGCAAATGGACTGGCCTCGGGGCCAAGATTGTTCACAAAATTGATGAAACCGGTATTTAGTTACTTAAGAGAACGCGGTTTGTTGTCAGTGACGTACATTGACGACACCTATCTGCAAGGTGACACACATGACGTATGCGCACGTAATGTGATTGACTCTGTGTCTCTGTTCCGTAGCCTGGGATTCAAAATTAACATGTCGAAGTCGGTGTTTCAGCCCACGCAAGAGATTGTATTTCTCGGCTATGTACTCAATTCGATAACAATGTCGGTTTATCTAACGGTACAAAAAGTGACTAAATTAACACAAACCATCCACCGATGTCTTCGATGCCCCAGGCTCACAATCCGACAGGTGGCAGAACTCATTGGAATTTTAATATCATGTTGTGTGGCCGTACCGTTAGGCATGCTATACACAAAAATATTGGAAATGGAAAAGTCTGACGCTTTGAAATTGCGCAAAGGGAATTTTGATGCGAAAATGTGTCTTTCTGCTGTGGCATTTCGGGACCTACACTGGTGGTTGCGTGCAGTTAAGATTAACGATGGCTCTCCCATATCGAGATCGCCGCCTGAGATAACCCTGACAACTGACGCGTCTGGCAAAGGGTGGGGTGCCGTCTGTAATGACCAGTCCACTGGCGGTCAGTGGAATGTTAATGAGGCGAAACAATGTGTAAATATCAATTACATGGAATTACAGGCTGTTCACTTTGGACTGAAGTCGTTTCGGAGTTCGTTGCAAGACAAACATGTTCGCGTGCGTATAGACAACAGTACTGCGGTGGCATATGTAAAGAACATGGGCGGTACTCATTCAACATTGTGCAATTATGTTGCCAGGGATATATGGGAATATGCTGTTGCACATGGTATGTGGTTGTCCGCAGAACATTTGCCGGGAAAGGACAACACGTTAGCAGATCGGGAAAGTCGTATATTTCATGATAATACAGAGTGGATGCTAAACCCGACTGTGTTTGATAAATGTGTTCAGTTAGTATTCCGGCCAAATATTGATTTGTTTGCATCTCGTCTAAATGCCCAGCTGGATGCGTACATTTCCTGGAAACCTGACCCAGGTGCTGTGATCACGGATGCTTTTTCTGTTAGCTGGTCAAGTTATAAGTTTTATGCTTTGCCTCCTTTCAGTTTACTGGACAAAGTCATTCAGAGGATCCTGACAGACCGCGCAGAGGGGTTGCTGATTGCCCCGTATTGGCCAACGCAGCATTGGTATCCAAAACTGATGAAAATGTGCGTGTCGTGTCCCCGGCGCATACCACCGGCGAAGAATTTGTTAACACTGCCGTATGCTCCGGACACAATACACCCCCTCCACAGGAGACTCCAGCTGCTGGCCTGTCATGTGTCCGGGAATATTATGAGCGACAAGGTTTTTCCGATGCGTCAGTTTCCGTTATTATGAAGTCGTGGCGTTCTAGTACCAAGAAGCAATATCAAGTGTACTTAAACAAGTGGCATGCTTATTGTGTTCAACATTCGTTGGATTTAAGTGCGGTATCAGTCAAAACCGTGGTGGATTTCTTAACATGTCTGTTTCGGAGTGGTTATAGCTATAGCGCTCTGAATACCTCGCGTAGTGCTTTATCATCATACGTTTCGTTGATCGACACTAATTACACATTAAGTGACCATCCAGTGGTTAAGCGATTCATGAAGGGCGTGTTTAATGACCGACCGGTGCTACCCAGGTATACGGCTATCTGGGATGTGTCTATCGTGCTAAACTATATCAAGGCACTCGCACCGGTCGACGATTTATCACTGAAGCTGCTTACTAAAAAGTTGGTCATGCTGATGGCTTTGCTGTCTGCACAGAGAGTACAATCGCTTTATCTCCTGGACATTGCTTCTATGGTAAAGACGGACGACCGAGCAGTGTTTTCCATCAGTGCTGCAGTAAAACAGACTAGACCCGGTTTCCATATGAAACCGATGGAGTTTACTAGCTTCCCACACGATAAGGATTTGTGTGTGATTGACGTGTTAGGTAAATATTTGGCTCGCACTGCTGGTATTAGAGGCGGGTGTTCATATTTGTTCATTAGTTTTCAAAAACCACACCGCCATGCTAGCACAGACACACTGTCCAGATGGTTGAAATCGGTGTTACGTTCCGCTGGAATTGACACGACCATGTTTAAAGGGCATAGTACGAGAGCGGCATCAGTTAGCGCGGCCGACAGGGCGGGGGTACCTATACATGACATTTTGGCGGCCGCGGGCTGGAGCTCTTCAGGAACATTTGACAAGTTCTACAACAAGTCCGTTTCGCAAACTGGACAGTTTTCACGTGCTATTATGTCGAGTACATGCACGAATGTTGATTAACAGTTGTATTGTGCTTTGTATATTGCAGATTATTTCACGATGCTACATGGACTGTTGCGTTTCCAAATGTAGTTATCTTTGTATAGTTTGAACATGTTGATACATGTATGTATGCTTTGTACAAATATAAAATTTCATACGTACATGTACATATATGTATTTCCTTGGGTACCTGTATGGACGTGACTGTGCTCGTGAGCACCTTTAAAACTCTCACAGGTAGCCACCACGTGATAGTGTGCTGATGGAGAATTAAAAAATTAAACGAGACTTACCTGTAAGGTGAAGTTTCATTTTAATTCTCTGAAGCACACTATCACTGTGGTGGGTTCATGTGCCGCACCCTGAGATTAAGTCACCCGCCCAGTTTCTGTTACGTCATTTCGGTTGTTTTGGATTGTCTGTGCTCACTCGCAAGTTAAAGATTGACCTACTGACGCTGTTCGCATCTCTCACATGAACCCACCACAGTGATAGTGTGCTTCAGAGAATTAAAATGAAACTTCACCTTACAGGTAAGTCTCGTTTAATTTTTTAATTATTTCCTAACAAGGGAGAGTTGGTCAGGTCTACTGGGTTTGCTACATGCTGCCCACATAGTCCAATAATATTAGACTCCGGGGTTTGTTTTTTTCTGGACCCGACCCGGAAATATCAGATGAAAAAGACGCGACTGTTTTTTATTTTATAGAACTAGGATAACGGATGCTAGTTATAGACAATACGTATAGGCGATGGTGTCATTTGACGGACCTCGGCAAAACGTCACTTTTCAAGTGTCCCCCAT
>JBEVXT010000153.1:0-2255 GCA_040505955.1 Sedimenticola sp.
CGCCTTCTAATCCAACCATCAAGTGCAACCGTATCATTGTACTTCAGCCCGCAGCCATAGTGTCCCATCCAACCCTGTGCATACTGCCTTAGGCGGATAATTCGAGACGCTATGGAGATTCCTGGACATCGGCGTGTGATCAGTTTTAGCTCGTGCTTGAACTTCCGAACCTTACAGTCCAGCGTTCGAAGCTTCTTGTGGTGGATCATGAATCCGAGCACTGAACTCTCTTTGACATAACTCACTTTACTTTTGGCTTGATTCACCTTTACCTTGAGCTTGTGCTCCAGATATTGGCTCATACTTGCCATCACGCGTTCCCCCGCACGTTTTGACTTGACGAAGATCGCCAGATCATCTGCGTAGCGGATGAATTTGTGCCCTCTCTTTTTCAGCTCCTTGTCGAGGTCATCCAGCAGGATATTGCTCAGTATCGGTGATACCGGGCTCCCTTATGCATAGTAAAACGTTATGTAAAGTAAATCGAGGTAGAGCAGGTTTTTCATGAGCCAACCCCGAAATCACTTTACATAAAACGGCGAGACTAATCGTTACAGACTAGCCAACCAGGCGAGTAGAGTTTCATCTTTTTCCCAATGTGGCAGGTCGGCGGTAACCATCTCAGGGTATGCCTTTTCAAGTGCTTGTCGTTTCATTTCAGTATCAGCACGGGCATAGATCTCTGTTGTCGCGATATCAACATGCCCCAAAATATCGCGAATATAAATCAAGCTGACACCGGCCTGAAGTAGCATCATCGCCTTTGTGTGGCGAACCACATGTGGTGTGACTTTGCTTGGAATGATTGATGATTTTTCCCTGGCCTGAGACGCATATTTATTCAGGATGTAGGAGATACCCGCTCGTGTCATTTTCCTATGCTGTTGATTAAAAAAGAGCGGTAGTTCCTGCAAACCATCTTGAACTTTGAAGGTTTCATCCATGTAATGTTTTAGCAGTGCTTCCGTATTCGACATGACCGGAACCTGCCGCTTTTTACGGCCCTTGCCAGTAAGTGTCAAGATGGGTGGAGGTGCTAAACGAACATCGCCAACGCACAGATCCACTAACTCCTGTACACGTGCACCTGTATCGTATAATACGCACAACAACGTTAAATCACGACGACCATTGGGCCTCGAAGGATCAGGTTGTGCCAGGATAAGCTTTAATGCATCGGGCGTAAGGTGGTGTACCGTTGGTGTTTGCGTTTTCTTAATCGGAATAGACAATATTTGTTGGTACGGCAATAATCCAACCGGATCTTCGATCTGCATATACCGGTAAAACCCATGGATACAAGCCAATCGCTGGTTTCTTGTCGACACACTGTTGTTCCTGTCTTTCTCAAGCCATCCCAGAAAACCAAAGATGAGTGTTCTGTCGATGTGTCTCAAACAGAGTCTTTCACTGGAGAGGTGGCAGTCCTGCTTGCAGTAAAGCAGAAGCAGCTTGAACGTATCCCGATAGGATTTGATCGTGTTGGTGCTGACGTTGCGTTGCCCTGGGAGAAAAACTGCCAGATAATGAGAGAGTACTTTTGCAAAATCAGTCGGTTTCATGATCATCGCCTCCTATTGAGGGAATGACATCGCCAAAGGCATGTTCCAGTTTTGCCGTTATATCTGGATACAACTCTGCGGTGAGCCTTAGATAACGGGAGGTATCGCGGAATGAATTATGACCCAGGTATGTTTTCAGGATTGGCAGGTAGGCTGCCAGATCCTTTCCTTGCAGCACCCATTGCCTCAGACAATGGACAGCAAATGTATGACGAATATCATGAAGCCGAGGTCCTTTTCCCCATCCACCGTGTGATATCCGGGCCTGCCAAAGAAATCGCCTGAAATTCTTGTATGCATTCCCTTTGCTGATTGCCTGCCCGTCAGGCGCAGGAAAGAAGCAAGCATTCTCATCAGAGAATAAATGCACCTCTTTCATGTAGCCACAACAGCGGCAGGTATTTTCCGGGGCCATGGGAACCAATCGATCCTTGTTGAATTTCCCATCAACGACGGTGAGTATACCAGCATCCAAATCAACATCTTGGAGCCTGAGGTTGAGTGCCTCCGAGATCCGCAACCCACAGCCATACAACAACCGGAACAGCAGCGGCATGATGTGATGCCGTAACGGAACCTCAGCACAATAATGACAGGCATCCGCCAGCGCTGACGCACATAATTCTCTGAGCAGGCCAACTTCCCCTTAAATCAATTTTATGGGTAATAGCAACACCAGGCAGCACACCGAGA
>JBEVXT010000154.1:0-7313 GCA_040505955.1 Sedimenticola sp.
AATTTTCTTGGGGGGGGGAGGACCCCCAAACCCCCCACACTAGCGATGCGCTTCGCGCTCGCTTGTTCACAATATTGGTCCTCGTCTCATTTTTAAGTCTGGCTACGGCCCTGTAGATTCGATGTCGGAACGATTGCTTCCAAAACTTTTGTAATCAGACTATTACTTGAATATTACTTGACGGCTATTCACACAACCTTGATCTTTTTGACCGTCACATGGTTGTGAAAAAAATGTCCTTCTTCCTGTTTTAAGCATGCCCTTTTTGGATGGTATTATGATATTGACTTTAGCACATGCGCATGATCATGTTACTGTCAAATGCCTCGGCAGGAGCAACACACTTCCGTGGCGGAATTCTTGTTTTAGCAACCATTAAATACCCAATAATAGCACTGGAGTGTTTAACAGTCTGATAAACATGTTTGTATCGTAGGCGAAGGATTTATACCTATGGTCAGGTATACGCACAGCTAGTGATTGCACGCACGGCTGACAGATGCGGCGATTGTTTGCTAACGTGGATCTGGTTTATATTAGAAAAAAATCCAGAGCTCCAGTTAATGTGCATTTTTTCGTCAATTTTGGGTAATTATTTTGTTTTCTTCACAAAAAATGTCAAGTAGGAAGTCATAGAATCGTCACATTGAGTCCCAACTTGCCATTTTTGAAGAAATAAGAAATTTGCTCCCAATTACGCACATCAACTTGAGCTATGGAATCTCAAAACGAATTGACTCGGAATCCATTTTCAGTTTTGTAACAATAAATAGCAACCTCTAAAACTCATTAGAAAAACAACCTTACTACCAGTGTAGCACCTAGTATCCAGCCTGCATACTATGGCCCGCAGGGAATGTGTATTTACTAGTAGTAATATCAGTTAATCTAGCTGTGCTCGGTCCAATCAAACTGCTTCATTTTGAGTACTGAGTTTGAAAACGTGCCCAGATATGTTCTGATTCATATGCTGATCTACTCTTTATGGCATCAATAAGCCACAGTTCACCATGGTGAGACGCATATTGTTTTAACTAACGGGAATGTGACGTAAAAACAGTAGCGAGACCAATGACAAGTACCTTTTGCCAAGCATGTCACGCCAATAAGGTTGCAAAATTTAATTTCTCATAAAGAAATTACCGCACATTCCGCCCAATGATACAAGAGAATCATAGCACTGATTATCTTGCATAGCCAAAAACAACTCGTATATTTTGGCTATGCTCAACAATCTGTGCTATAATTAATAGTTGATTTGATTGATTGGTTTCTAACAGCCTATCAAAAGTAACATGAATGGTCATTTAATGCCGGGACAATTTTTTATCAGTCGGCATGTCTTTGGTCAATGCATAGCAAGTCACCTAATAAGCATTCATACTCTATCGCAATAGACTGTATCATTTGTATGACCTGTTATTACATTTACAGGTGCATTTCCACACAAACTTCTGCTCACCGATGTCATCAGACAGACCGATGCAGACCTGGTGAAGGCGGTTCACGAGACCTCCCAAGGTGTGCCTTCACCAGAGACATGTTGCCTGCTGAAAAATCTGGCTAGGCCATTACCGGAGACCGTGTTGAAAAACAGTGTTAAGTTGTTTTCTACAAATGAACTAGTTGATGACTATAACCGTGATAAACTTCTACAATTTCCTGGTGCTTTATTGGAACTGAAATCACATGATGAGGGAAAGAAATATTATTACTCTTCTGATCTCCTAGCACCAAGAATGCTATGGCTGAAAATTGGTGTACCCGTAATATTACTTCGGAACCTCTCCGATGTATTGGTGAATGGTATGCTCGGGGAGGTTTGCGACTTTGAAGGTCAACGCGTGTGGGTCCACTTTCCATCCATACAGAAGAAAGTGTCAATCGAAAAATTTAGATTTGAAGGTAAGACTTGTATGCATGGTCTCTACTGATGTCTGAATCTGTGATATGTTTTCATTGCCCAGCATGTAAACATATTGTGATAGTTTAAGGTAGATGTGCTCTTATTGGAGCCCCATGGAGTCAATGGAAAACAAACGAAAAATAACTGACACAAATATTCCATATCCACGTTTCAAGTATCTGTACATATAGGCATAGGCTGACTGTGCAAATCATTTTCTATTTATACCATAATATTTAAATCTCATTATTTCATGCTAGCAGGAAGATCACAAATATATAATAAATATGGGGATATGAATTATTTTTGTAAGTAACTTCTGTTTTTTTAGCTCGATTTTTATGTTTGATATCCATTGACGTTACATGGGGCCCCAATAAGGTTACCCGAACCTTAATCTATAGCTCATTGTCCGCACATGTAGATATAGGTAGGTCAGGATATTCTGATTTCAGGACTGAATATATAGTTCATGTAAATATTGAGATCTGATTTTCGGAATTTCCATTTTTATGGACAGGTTCAATGCGGGATAGTCCATCCCGTTGGCCCGGCATTAAATGTCTTTAGCTGTTGATATGCCATTAAACACCAATAATCAATCAATCAATCATGGTTGGCCATGCTGATGGGGAAACATAAGTCTATGTCGACAAGGTTGGGTACATTTATCTGTTCATATTTAATTTATATATTTGTTTCCAGTGTTTGATCCGAGAAGGAATGCTGTTGTAGCTGTTCGCATTCAATATCCATTAAAGCCAGCATTTGGGATCACCATTCACAAAGCACAAGGCATGACACTAGAAAGGTAAGTAACGTAAACACTATCACACACCGATTTACTATTAAATCTTGAAGCTTAGTAGAAAGTTCATAATGTTTTTCATATATCTACATATTCATAACGATTTTGTAATAAAAAAAGACATGTATATAAGATATCGACTAAACTTTACGTATTCACTTTATCGATCTTTTGTGACTTCTGACCAGTATAGCTCCTGCTTGAATAACATGTTTATGTAGATTTATAATGATCAACATGTATCTGGCTTGTTAGAAGCATGATGGGTTTTTTTCCTAGATGTAATGACAATCAGTGTTGATCCTGATCAGACTGTGGATGCACAGACTGAGCTTGTTTTACACTGGTGGCAAAACTCATAAGCCATATGTTTATCCAGTAATGGCCACAGCTGTACCCGTGTCTAAGTTGTCTATCTATGGTTGTATTGCTATATATATATCTTTATATAAGATATCCAGAGCTCCAGTGATGGTGCATAATTTGATCAAATTTGGGGTGAATATTTTCATATATTCACCAAAAATGGCAAGTAACAGGGACTTCTTCAGAACCGTCTCATTGGGACGGTTCTGAAGCAATCACAACTTGCCATTTTTGATGAAGAAATAGCAATTTTATCTAGAATTATGCACCTCAACTGGAGCTCTGATATCGTATATATATATATATATATATACATTAATTAGTAGATTAATAAATGGTTTGTAAGATATGTCCCAAAGCGTATACAAATCTATTGTATAATGTATTATATCTTACTAAAATATTTAAGACATCATATATACTTTATGAGATATATACAAAAGAGCAGATATCTTACGCATCTTAATTTTATGAGAATCTACTAAACAATAGTAGATATACTATTGTACTAAATATGGACCGATATGCTACTAACATTGTGAGTCACTTCAAAATAATTTGTGTCATATTTTCAGGGTCGAAATAGATTGTAGGCAAATATTTAAACCCGGACAGTTGGGCGTTGCCATAGGTAGAGTGCGTACTATAGATGGACTGAGAGTTGTCAACTTCACAGAACGAGCCTGCATTCAGCAACCACACAAGATCATAGATTTTATGGAGGATGTGCCAGATTTGACTGGAACAGAACCAGACATGAGTTGCTGCAGAGAGCATAAACGGTAACATTTTATATTTTACTATCACAGACCTCCAGTTAAGGTGCGTATTTTGACTGAGTTTACCTGATACTTTGTCATATTCACCAAAAATGGCAAGTTGTGAGTGTTTAATAATCGTCTTCTTGAGACGATTGTAAAGCACTCCCAACTTGCCATTTTTGGTAAAACAATAACAAACTTCCCCCTCATTTTATCAAATTTCGCACGGTAACTAGAGCTCTGTATTATTTTCGTCTTCATCTATATTCCACTATTGTGCTGGTGTATTTGACCTAAGTACCAGATAGTTTCATCTTTTTGTTCATACAATTCGTTGTAGAGAAAGCACTTTTTAGTGAAAAGTTATACGGCATTGCGGCATCTCGACCCTTGCCAGCATTTGCTTTGGTTGACACTGTATTTTGTCCTAGGATAATGCTGTTCAAAGTCCTTCTATATTGGAGGGCATTCGGGTTTGAATTTGCACCATTGTATGTAGATCTTTGCTGGTTGAAATTATTCTCTACAACATCAGAATTTACAAGTCCAGGAGTCACAAATATCTGGTTGGATGAATTTAGATTTACCTGACACAGTTCGATGAAACCAATAAGACATGATTGAATGTCTTCGTGGCACTGATAAGACATAAGTTTATTTGCTCTGTGCTTCTTGTGTATATCATTCGAATTTTCAACAGATTTTGTCCAGTCCAAGAACCAGTCACTAACTTCTTGTAGTTCTTTGATTCTATGATCTGCCATATGCCTGATTGGTCTCATGTCATGAAATATTTCAATCATTTTTGATGTTCTACGTAGAATTTCTATGACACCATTCAGAATATGGCCATTCTGTCCTAGTGTTCCTTGGTACTGAATCATAGTATGTAACATGTCTGTATCCAGGACATCTTCCGCTAAGTGATTACGCATTTTACCTTGTGTGCTTACATACATGTGCTCGTTGGTAAGTTTTTTATGAATTTGAAAGGAATTGCTTTTATCCCATTTAAAGCAATCTACGAACATCTGCCACTGGATTGTTTTCATGGATGGCAGAATTGTAAGTAGTCTGGTACAATTTGCATGGATTCCACTTTTCAAGATGTTGTTTCTTATTTTTTTCATGACATGAGAAAAGTCCATCATGAATATTACATCACCGGCATAGCATGGACATGGTGTTTTATATGTGGTACTACTGTCTCCTACATTATATTTCATGAACGTCCGGTTGCACTGTGCCCCATCCATACATGTGTAGAGTGTTTTGAAGCCAAACATGTGCAGCTTGTCAACAGCTTCCCAGAATAGGGAATATAATTCTGGTGCTTGCACCCCATCTGTGATAAAGTGGGCAAACGGAAATCGAAATCCTGTGATTCCAAGGAAAACAAATTGGAGTGCATGTGTTCCCAATGATTTTTCATTTTTACCTGTTCTGAGGATGTGACAGTTATTTCCCTCATCCCCAACATCAATTAATCCAGAAAGTTCAACAATATCTCCACTTTTACTCATCTGTATATCAGACTGGATTGACATTTCATCTATTACAACTCCCCCTGCCCAACCTTCTTCAGGAAGGCCTTTCCTTACCGCTTCACTATGCATCCATTGTAAAACTTTGTCATCAAATCCAATTTCATGCTTAACTTTATGTTTATATAAAATAAGCGTGGATGGTGATGGTAATACTAAAAACTTACTTTCGCGAAATGCCTCATATGACTGAGGGCTGCGACAATACCATTGTAGACATACAGAAATTATGTTTTGACTCCAACGTCTTCCTCTCGGATCTCTACTTATATTCTTTGCCTGATTGAGAATTAATTCAATTATTTCATCATTTGCGCCAGGTATTAAGTTTTTAATGTCTTCATTAGATATTGAACTTTTCTGATTTTCAGTTTCAGCGATGCGCTTTGATGTACCGGTAGTTTGATAATCAGTTACCGACGGCTCGTTTTCCTTATTTGCTGTTGGCACGTTGAGTGTCATTTTTTGACATTTTCTACAAATTGAATTTGTAGAATTAATGGTCACTACCCGGTCACATGTTATAGTTCTAACTTTCCTTTTTTCTGCACAATCACTAGCCTGTAGACGTTCAATAATGTGAAATCTGGTAATAATTATTGACTTTGTCAATGTAAGACCTTCACACAATCTTATCAGTTTCACTGCTGTACATACACCTGCAAGACTTTCCTTAGTAAACTCAAATTTATTGGATATATGAATATTGTTCAAATTAATGTCTGTTTTTCCAATCTTTAGAGTCCATGTTCCATCTTTGAAAAAAGTCACGGTCTTGTCTATCTTGTCACCATTGATAACGTACAAATTGTGTTGTGTAGTGCACACTACCTTATTGTCACTGGCTTCAGTCACAGTGAAATGTTCAGTGAGAAATTGTTTGATTTCTAACAATGTTGAGTATTTTTGTGGAACACAGATTTGTTTGAATTTAATACCTTTATACAGAGTGATTGTTTTTGTTGCAGTTTTTCTCCGGATTCTTCTAACCTTTGGATAAATTATCTTCATGTGGTCAATGAGGACGCGATGTTTTCCCTGTGTAGGACTATCTGATTCCATTGCCTCAAACTCAAATGCTCCCAGGAGCGTATGTATATCAACTTCTGAAGTATCATCATCCTCTAACCGTGTAATAAGCCTGCAAAAAAAATCTTATGTATGATATTCATAGAGTACATACACTGAGCAAAAAAAGAAAGTTTACTGTCATTAATGTACGTGTAATAACTTTTTATTTATACATGTATATACACAATATATATGTCAAAGTGTCGGTCAAGAGTGCCTCTACCCGGTGTGTATCTGATGTGTTATCATCGAACAATGTGTAATGATCGAGTCGTACAGAAAGTCGTTTCGAGCGATTTGCACATACTCGTGCTCTATGAATGGAAAATTTGGTTTTGCCTACCGGAGCAGACAAGTCATTTGGTACAAAGTTCAAAACATAAAAAAAATTGTCTGACAGATATGCCGCATTAATATCAGGCGCAGAGAAATCAGAGAATTGTGATGCTTCGAGCAGGGGTTTGCTCCCGTTGCCATCAGTAGAGTGTTTGGGTGCAGCCGCACTGCCATTTTCAAATTTATTTCGCGTATGCAGCTTAACAGAGATGTGACTGAACGAGTGAACGCACTAGTCAGGAAAAGATACACTATCCCCAATGTCGTGGTCCAACACTACGTCAATTCATGTGACGGCGCACCAACGCACTAATAAACGCCCGTGGTGGACACAACAGATATTAAACAGATATCAGTTCAAATTCGGCAAGACAGAAATCATTATCTCACTGACAACATCAACCAGAGATGCAAAGCATTTTTTTTTTTTATTTTTTTTTTCACTTTTGCACTTTGTTTCCTTAATCATAATTTTTCGAGTATGCGATCAACTTTTAGATTTCCAACAAATGCAAATGTAT
>JBEVXT010000155.1:0-4909 GCA_040505955.1 Sedimenticola sp.
AGAAGTACGTACTGATTGCCATGTGGTACGCAGTGCTAGGTTAAATTTTGACAATGGCGTATTAGAGCACAGGTTCAGACTGGACTGAAGTTAGAGAGTGCAGCAGCAGGAGAGCGTAGTGCCCTCCCGATAGATGGCTGTGCCGCTAACCTTGTCGCTGATGTCGGTGTAGAATGAGTCACCATCCACTGAGCCTTCGAATTTTTCAGCTGCTGCCAGTTCGGTGTTGAATGTGGTGGTAATGGCCTGATATGTGGTCTTGGTCTCAACCGCTGTATCGGAGGTGCCGGTATTGTGTGAAAGGTCTCGCCTAGCTTGCCCTGATCCAGGGTGATCTCATGCAATATCCGGCTTACTCGATGGATGAGGGTACCTATTCGAAATGGTTCACCGGCGGCATTGGAGCCAGTGTATGGTGGGCATCTGGACAGGCTCCTGGGGAAGCCTGACTCAAACAATCGCGATTCCCAGAAAATCCTGGGTGGTTCAATTTAGTGAGCATTACGCCAATGATAATCGAGAAACAGAGATATCCAATTATGATCGCCTTGGCGTTGTCTGTGCTTTTTGTAATGACAACCACCCAGGGCATTGCAGCGGAATTGACCCTGAGAGTTCATCATTTTCTTGGCGAGGAGTCCCTTCCTCACCAGATGCTGATTGAACCTTGGGCTGAGCGAATCGAGTCGGCATCCAATGGGCGTATCGAGGTTGAGATTTATCCAGCCATGACTTTGGGTGGGCGGGCGCCGGCGCTGGTTGAGCAGGTGCGCGAGGGTGTCGTGGATATCATCTGGACTGCCGCAGCCTACACCCCGGGACGTTTTCCCCGAACCGAAGTATTCACCCTGCCCATGGTTCATCGAGGTGACCCGGTGGCAACCAATCTGGCTATTATGGAGACTCTGGATCAGGGGCTCATCGATGATTTTGAAGGGCTGCACCCGTTGTTGATCCATGTCCACTCAGGCCACGCCCTCCATATGAGCAAGGAACCGGTCACGCGCATGGAAGACTTCACTGGTCTGACCCTGAGGCCACCAGGTCGAGGGGTCGGTAGCTGGACCATCCAGGCATTGGGTGCTGACACCACTAAAAAACGTCATCCGAAATTGCCACGGGCACTGGAGAAGGGGGCACTTGATGGTGCGCTCATGTCATTTCAGCTGGCCCAGACCATGGGGGTGGTTGAGGCTGTGAAATCCCATACCCTTCTTGATGAAGAGGAGTACTTCGGTACCAGCATCTACCTGTTTCTCATGAATAAGGCCCGTTATGATGCCCTGCCGGAGGAGCTTCGGGCCGTGATTGATCGCAATTCAGGGCAGCGGTTGGCAAGAGAGATCGGCGGTATCTGGCGTGAGGCGGGGAATGCTGCCCTGGTGGCGGCGCGTAAGCGAGGGAACCGAATTGATGTGTTGAGCGGGGAAGCGTTGCACAGCGCCCACCAGGCACTGCAGGGGGTTCTGAGTCGCTGGATGAAGGAGGTGGATAAACAGCAGATAAACGGTCCGCGCCTTATTAGGACGGCGAGAGAGGCGGTCGAGCACAACACAAGGGCAAACTGATGTCTGCCTGTTCTTCGCGACTGAAACCATTCCTACCCCCGGTTTGCTGATAGCTAAGTCTGTTATTTGAACTCTGAAACTTGAGTGATTATGAACGATTTTGAAAGTATCGGGTATAGCGACTGGTTTAAGAGTCGAGCAGACGATGAAAAACTTGCCATTCATGGCGTTGCCCGGATAGTTTCTGTACATAAAGATAGCTACATAGTGACAAAGGGAGGGGAGGATATATTTGCTGAGTTGTCCGGGAACCTTCTTTACTCTACAGAATCGGCTAGTGATCTTCCTACTACGGGTGACTGGGTGTATGCCGACTTCTACGATGATGATACTCATGCAATTATATTTGGTGTCTTCCCAAGAAAGACACTTCTAAAGAGAAAGGCGGCCGGAAAGCTAGTTGATTTTCAATTGATAGCTGCAAATATTGATGTTGCCTTTATTGTTCAATCTTTGAATGATAATTTTAATCTACGAAGGTTGGAACGCTATTAGTTATGGTCAATGAAAGTGGAATTGAGCCTATTATTCTACTGAGCAAATGCGATCTTATAGCCAAAGAGGAGGTTCGCGAAATTAAGAAAAAAGTTTTGAGTGTTGCCCCTCAAATTACCGTAATGGAATTCAGCAATTTAAGCCGAGAGAATATTGATTTAATTATTAACTCATTAAAGAGCGAGTTTTCCTACTGCTTGCTAGGTTCATCTGGTGTTGGTAAAACTACCTTGCTTAACAGCATAATAGGTAATGAGAAATTTGATACCCAGCCAGTAAGTAAAATACAGAGCAAGGGCCGACATACAACAACAAGCCGTCAATTAGTTCGCTTAGAAAATGGGGCAATGATAATAGATACTCCTGGAATGAGGGAGCTTGGTAGCCTGTCCGTAGACAATGGCTTGGATGAGACATTTTCTGAGATAGTGGGGCTTTCTAAGATCTGCAAATTTTCTAACTGTTCCCATACTAATGAAAAAAGCTGCGCGATCCTGTCTGCTATAAAGAGCGGTGATCTAACCGAACAACGCTATAAAAATTACCTGAAGATGAAAAAAGAGTCTGAGTTCAATCAAATGTCCTATTTAGAAAAAAGACAGAAGGATAAGAGCTTTGGGAAGCTTATCAAATCAACCATGAAAAATAAGCAGAAGTAATGCACCTGTCACGCGGCTCCAGGCGACCTACCAAAGCGGTGCACCTATCGGCTTACCTCATTGGTAGGTGCCTCCGGTAAAGGGGCCGCTACCCCTTTAACTGATGAATGGCCTACCTTGTGGGTGAAATCGGAGAGCTCTTTTTTCTCACCTTTCTAAAGCCTCTATAAAACGTTTGTCTCCAAATGGAAAACCTTTCTTTATATTTCTTCGTAATACACTGATTGTCTGCTCGTTTTCTGCCAGGGCCAACCAATCTGACCATTCATCTTCAGAAACCACCTTGTTCATTTGTGGCAGCGTCCCCTTTATCCCGGATGACCGAAGGGAAACCCAGTCCGTAGTTGTATCTTTTTTTGGTTTTGAAAGGAGAGAAATTTAAGCAGCAGGCTGCTGTTTTTCCCCCAGCTCTTCGAACTGATTAATGCGGACATCCCCTTCGGGGAAGTGAGCACGGATCTCCAACTGGCCACCCATGGCTTCAACAAAACGGCGCAGGGTGGAGATGTACATATCCACTTTCTTTTCCATCTTGGCCACTGCCGGCTGCTTTACGTGCAGTTCAGAAGCAAGCTGTTCCTGAGAGAAGTGGCGTGCTTGCCGAAGTTCTGCAAGGGGTAGGTCGGCAATCATTTGCATGGCTTTCGCATTCGAGCGGGCCTGAGCCTCGGGGCTCATTGCTTTGCGCAAATCTTTGAATTTCTTAGCCATCGTCTTTCTCCGCTTTCTATTCTTTCTCTAAGGCCTTGATGTGCTCATCGTAGAGTCTGTCCGCTATTGGTATGTTTTCGTCATACCAGCGGTCATTTCCAGTCTTGTCACCGCCAATCAGTAGAATGGCCATGCGACGGGGATCAAGGGCATACAGGGTTCGGTAGGGCTTCCCTGCATGCTGGATTCGCAGTTCTCGCATATGGTCGTGTTTCGATCCATTGATCCCGGAACTGTAGGGATAGGGTAGCTGGGGGCCTTTTACCTCAAGCAATTTAACCGTTGCAGCGACGTCTTCTTGCTCAGCCTCTGTGAGGCCTTCCCACCAGTCCTCGAACTCGTCTGTGTACTCGACTTCCCATTCCATATTAGGAATATAACCGATATGGAATATCTGTCAAGTAGGATTTATTTGTTTAGCAGAGGGGGAGTCTTAAATAATCAGGATTCAGGTAGATGGAATAGGCAATGATCCATCAATCTGAAATTGCTCCAATGTGAACTGTGTGATTTTACGCTCTATGCTAAAGATGACTTCTGTTTCACCTACCTGGCCAAGGCATGGTTTTTCATTGATCGGTTTGCTGCAGGTCAGTGGGTTTGCATCATAGAGCGCAATATTGATGCCGCCATCCTGATCTCTAGTCGAACGATACTCAAAACCCTTGACGTCTTTCTCTCGCATCGCTGACCCTAATGTTTGCGTGGCCGTGTAGTGAACCGGATCGCGCAGCGTGTCATTGTAGGCGTCGAACGGTGGGTCTTGCAGCCTCACACCTAGGTCAGTTTGATACTGGAACTTGAACAGGGTGTGCTGGGATTGGAGCGGGTCATGGAGCGGAGTCTCTTCCATGTCATAGTAAAAAAAGAAGCGATAGAAGGCACTCTCACACAGGGTTACATATTCAGAGGTTCCTCCATAGAACAAGCTTGGCTCAAAGCGTCCGCCGAAACGGCTGCCGTGCGTCAGTGGCGGATAGCGAAAAGGGGTGGCGAGGAGGTAGTGCAAGTGTTCGGTACCGCTTTGATGGGCGGGTTTGGATTCCACATCCAGCATCTCTTCAAGAACCGCCTGACGCTCAAGGGTTGAGACGATCTCTGTCGTCGCCACCGTCTCCTGACACTCAACCAGACGAAATCCTTCTCCGCCGATAGGGTGAATAATCCCCTCACCACCTACGGCCCTCCAAATTTCACTCAAGCTTTGCCTCGTATCGCATCGATATACTCAACGACGCGTACCAATCCTGTGACATCACGGATCATTTCCACAGGCACTCCCTGAAGTGTGCGAATCCTGGTGTGCATCCAATGGTTCATTTCATCGTTACGGCCGCCCACTAACACATAGAGGCCGCGATAGATTCGGATCAGAAGAAGTGCCAGCTGTCCATTTGGCGTGGCGGGATCGACACCATTTCGTACGATAGTGGTGCGGTTACGCCCGACAACACACCCCACCTCGTCCGGGGTCAA
>JBEVXT010000156.1:0-22514 GCA_040505955.1 Sedimenticola sp.
TCGGCGCAAAATTGCGTGCAAGATAACTCTGGTGGTCTTGTTGTGTTAACATTACCCAGTCAGCGATTGCCTGCCGCTTGATCATTACACACATTTTATGTGTGACCATGGTGATCGGCAATGGTCGGTGATGGTACCTAGAATCATGAGAATGGGTAGTACATGTATGTGTGCGTCAGAGGCATTGAGCATGACATTATCTCAGAACATTATCAGATTAGGCCAGCACTTTTATTTTTTTCTGTTTTACGAGGACCGCCGACCCTAATAATTCACAAAACCAAATAAAAATAAAATTCGATTTCTAATCTTTTATTTAAATTTTTTCCGCCGATCGTGAAGATTTGCTACTGCAAAAAATAAAAGTCGTCAATATTGTTCTCGTAGTTTTAAACGGGCCGTTTTAAACCAACCATTTTCTGCGGGAAGCGTCTGGATGTAATAATGACTCCTCCTGAAGTATTGGCGATTTTCATTGGCTGTAAAAGAAGTATTAGCCAATCGTGTAAGTCAACACATTTTGTTCACGAGCGAGTTCGAGTTTAAACTATATTTTACTATAGTCGAACTATAGTTCAACTAAACAACCGCGAACGCAGCATGAGTTAAACGTTATAGAGAGTGGGAACATTTACATGAACATTCGCATTTGGAGGTACTTTACGTGACTTTTACCGTCGATGTATATGACAAATCAAAATAATAATACAGTATTATGCACTATTTGCTTAAAAGATGGAAGATATGAAGCGAAAATCCGCATATAGTTGCCCAAGTGCACTAACGCGGTACTATCGTCGAACTATAGTTCAACGAAACACGCTCGAACGCAGACTAGCTGGTTCGACCAGAAAGAAGTTTTATCAGAAATTGTTTTAGAGGGACATTAGATCGAAATTCACTAGAAATATAGTATTATAGTGATTTTTGTTCATCTAAAGTCCCTCCAAACCCATTTGAAATAAGACTTCAGATTCCTATTCAGCGACGGATGGAAGTTCATAAATGCCGCCATGTTGAGCTACTATAGTGGGACTAGCTAGCGCTCGTTCGCATAGCTGCTTTACTAGACATGCGCAATGTATCTACTATAGTTCAACTATAGTTTGAACACGAACTCGCTCCACGACAACAGTGATCGGAAAGTCTGTATTTTATACCTACCCAACAATATGGCCGACGTCGGCACAAGGTCAAACAGCGACTATTTCAAAATAAAAATAGTCAAAGAACTTGAATCGATAAGCAAATCATTCATTCGCAATGTGTCTTTATTAGACAATATATGAGTAGAGGGAAATGTATATTTCTGGAACACATTTGGGAGGGTCATTTTCCCCCATAGTAAATGCATGTACAGGTAAATATTCATGTATACTAGGTAACAGATGTGGGAGGGTCGTTTTAAAGCGCGTTTCATTAGCTCGCATAAATTGATTAATCTTCTATCATTGGTCAATCACACTACTTAAAAGTCTATGTATGTATACTCCGTCTTCATATTATCTCTGACAGTTATAAGTGATTAATATCGAAATGGCCGATTGTGAAGAGCAAATATCATTGGCGGAAGACATATACGCATCTTCAAACAATATTAAGTACCACACGACAATCGTGAAGTGGATTGGCGTTATGATGCTCCTTACAGTGTCTGTGACAGTACCTATAATAGTTATCATCGCACGAGGATATCCGTCTACATGCCATACGTCGGAACCAGACGTTACTGAATCACGAACAGTAAATATGTCCACATGTTCTTATGTCAAACAGTTTCATTTGTCGCACCAAACTTATGCTACAGTGTGTAGTATCAACGGACACATAATCGTCGATCTAAGACACTTCGTAAATCACACAGCAACTGTTAAAGGCATCGGATTGGATATTATGCAGTGGATGACACTCAAGCAACATATCTCTACAGTCGATTCCAGCATTCGTGAAGCAAGAACATACTGGAAAAACATTAAGAGAATGAAGACAATACAAGGAAATAATATTAATCAACAAACAACAGTTCTTAGCAACCTTAAAATTTATTAATCAGTATCATCAAATAAAAATCTTTCAAAAAATGTTGCACGTGATATGTATATGTGTAGTACGAGGTAATTGTTATACTATAACGAATAACATTTCGACATATCTTCAACGTGTTACATATTAATTATATTCCCAAAGTTACAGATGACATCATTAACCCTTTCACCTCGAAATCACCCTAATACTTTCTTTTATAAACGTTAGAGAATCTACATTGTTTTAACCAGTTTGAAAGGGTTAGTACATACCGTATTTACCCTATATATTCGAACAGTATTTATTGTGGCTTATGCGACCAGTGTAGACCCTGACCAGACTGCGCATCCGCGCAGTCTGATCAGGGGTGACACTGTTCGATATTCACTCAGTCACGCACCTAGCAGACAGTTTAGATCCTATTCAAAAACAAAATAATAGAGGTACTCTAAAATAAAAAGCGTCTGAATAAATAGGGTAAATACGGAAGTCATTTTAAGTTTGCCAATTACAAATAAATGCACTAGTCAACTACAATAATAAAATAAACAAAATATAAAAATATACATATCAGCTTATATTACTTTATATCCAATCTTCACCCCTCCGAATGATCACAGCATTAACAAAAACAAGAATATCGCGTGTCCGACGACGAATACCCCAGACATTTTTAGAAACTCTTACGATCTAACCTAAAGTGAGGCGGACGGACATACGGACGAAATGTTCAAACACTATGCCTCCCGGCTCTCCGAGACCGAGGATGTAAAAATATTGTAACATATTTTAATACACCGCACGCGAAACGTAATTCCGCTACTACTTATAATAGACGCAATAAAAGAGCAGTTTCAACTAGATAATTCAGATCATTATCAGCATTGTATAACTTATCTAAATATATATTAAAAAACTGTATAGAGAAAAATTACCCTCCATTGCAGTATACACACTTTTTAAAATTGCTAGTGAACATAGGGCAGATAATGCATCATCTTGAGATCATATAAAAAAACTCTGAACATCCATAAATACCTACACACCAAATATAAAATCTTAATTCATTACTGTTTAAAAGCGCTACCACTCACAAACGGTTGGATGGATACTCGTGACGAAAACAATATATCCAATTTTCTTTTAGAAAAGTGGGTATATCTACATGTTTATACATGCATACAAATCTGCTGCAAAATTACAAGAGGTAGTGTATTAAACGTCTTTGTTTCTATTCATTTAAATAGTGAGCTATTACTCGTTAACGACCAAAATATTATTCATAAAAGTATTTCGCAGCATCATGGAATAGAACGATACTATCACAGATAATGTACTAACAATATAACACAACCTTAATACCATCACAAGTGTTTGAGACGTATAACGACAATCACAGAAAGTTCAACTGCTGAAACCAAATGAAGTTTATATTCGTTGCAATTCGAGTAGACTAGGGTCACGTCGTTAGCCTGAGTATATGTGGTACACGAATGTTATTAATGTGATAAATTAAGTAAATACATAAAGAAATATGCTCAAACGCAACAATCGGACGCAAACTAATAATCCTCACTAATTAGAACGTCTACATATTGACTAGATTCATACAATGTACACAAGAATATATGGTATTGTCGTGGTGCGTATGTAACCAAATATGGAAAGAAATTGTATGCTCTCCTGTACAGCGTTCTGAGAATAACCTATTATGAGCAAAACAAAACAAAACAACAACATGCTCCGACATGTTATATCGATTCAGTCATACGCATCGCTCCATATTTGGTTACATACGCATCAGTAATATCTAAATGGTTTTAACAACGTACATTTTGAGCAAAATTACATACAAGCCCCGAGTGTTACAAAATGTAGATGATACATGCTTAAATCAACAAGAAGCATCAGAAGAATGATTGATTGAATGGGGTTTAACGTCCGTTTACTGGCGATGAGGTCTATTTCAGACGGGTCAACAGGGTCGAATCCTATATTTCACCTGTAAAAATTGAGGTTACATCCAAAAATAAGAGCTCAATATTTACAATAATATATATTCAGCCCTGATATCGGAATATCCTGATATGGTGCCAGGTTCTCACCACACCATAATCACTGAGCCATATGCAGGAAAAGCAATAGGATTAGCACTAATCCTACTACTTTTATAATGGGTATAACCTAATTCAACTCTCAAATACTAGAAACCAAAGTTGTATATATGAAGACCAAACCAGAGAAATCAGGATCCCGGTAAGTATGAATCCCGTCGTTAAATTATCTATCTTCCCACCCAACCTCCGGAAGCATCAGAAGAACAACATAACGCTTCTCTACATTTTAAATTTTCTCTGAAAGTGATTCGTAAAAAATGGTATATTATCTACAGATGTATCCGAAAGTTGATGCAACTTTCAGAGTAAATGTAGAATTAAATTTCGCATTTGCTCTGAAAGTTGCATCAACTTTCGGTACCGTGTAAAGAAAATATGTTATATTTTCAAAATCATCTTCGGGCAAAAATCTGATAGGTGATAAGGTTGGTTATCGTATGGGCTGCTTCATATATAACCTGTACTGTTCGAACATTTTTAGAAAACTAACCATTACTAACTACAACATTCAGCAATTGTGCTGACGCACTGCAAAATCTGCAAGTTGACATTTCCAACCAGTTTATACTGATTCAGTCTGAAAACTGTGATCTAAGCATAAGCTGTTTGACATAATTATTATAAACAAGCTACGAATTAAAGTTAACATTAGATAATTAAATGTTGTATAGTCATGGGTTGCTGGCACCAGTATATACTGGGTGGAATTTGTCAACTTGCAGATTTTGCAGTACGTCAGTTCAACTACCATTAAATACAACAATACAGATGCTTATGACAAGTGAACACCTGTATAATAATACTGATATGAATAATTACTATGCTGCCAGGAAAATCCGGTTTAAATGGGTGTTGGATTAACGACCGACTAAATAATGCACATACCGTATTTACCCTATATATTTGGACTGTATTACTATTGGCTTATGCGAGCAGTGTAGATCCAGACCAGCCTGCGCATCCGCACAGTTTGATCAGGATCTACACTGCTCGATGTTCAGTCAGTCACTCACTTAGTAAAGAGTTTAGATTCGTTTTTACAACACAACAATAGGGATGTTTCAAAATAAAAAGTGTTCGAAAAAGTTAAAATAATTTATGTCTGTGGTAGGATATTTTAAACAACGCTATAGAACCTTTATCGATCGATGTGTGGTTTCGAACCAAAATGTCTTTAAAATTGATTTCTAAAATGAATTAGACATATTTACACAAATAACTTTCAGACTCAACATTACATGTTTTCTATCTAGATGCTTAAGTAGGTAGTTAGATTTTGATGCGTTTTTAACCTAAAATTATTTAACACACTTTCAGCGAACATACATTACCCAAACAAATCATGTTCATTTCAGACTGAACGTGAACGGTAGTATTTGTGAAATTAATTTTAAAGACATTTTTCTCCAGACGGATAGGTTATCATAAAGAATCTACTTTAAAATGAAATTTAGTAGTAGATTAGTCGGTCCGGTTGACGGCGTGCTCGGTGTGGTTGATGTCTTTGTTCATGTGGAGGTCTAACTCTTAGACGGTATTGCCTTTGCTCATGTGGAGGTCTAACTCTTAGACGGTATTGTACCGGCATCCTCACCCACAACGCAATCATCACCAGACAGATCAGAGCTGCAATATAGTAATTATTCATATCAGTATAGAATAGAGCTATTTATAATCTAATCAAATTTCCTCGCCGCTGCCATGCTGAATACTTCTATCGATTCGGTAGAGGTTCTTCGCCTCAATTTCTTCCTCAGTCGAAGAGCTGCACATACGATACCAATCACAACTATCGCGGATAAGATCGTCAAACACACAACTGCAAAAACAAACACAGACCCTTATATATTGAGACTCTACTTTCATACAAATGTTCTAGACTGGAACCCCTTCATAATATATTTAGTGTCCCAATGAACGGTATTACCCTTGGACTTTTACCATGAGCTACATAGTAACCCTTTCACCTCTAAGTAACTTAATGCATTCGTCCATGCTCAAATTGAGACGAATCAAATTCATAAAAAAAAAATATATTTGAGGCAATTCATTCATTTTTGTACTAAAAAAGAAAGAAAAAACAGAAAGAAAGAAAAAACAGTACAGATCCTGATGAGATGGCTCGTTACGAACCGACTCATCTGGATCTACACTGTTTGCATACATAGGAATAAAGGTCTGTAGTGTTGAAAGGGTTAACCGACATTGTAATCAGTGTTACCTATGATCAAATTCTAGTGTATACCGGTTATTGAATAAATTAATGAATGAAAAATGACGGATAATCGATATTTACTTACTAATTAACTCTCGTGTTGGAAAGGCATCTATCGGGAACTCTACGGTCGTACCCTCAATGGTCACGGTCACGGTGGTGCCAGATGTGTCGTCCTCAGGCATGAAGGAAGTTGTTGATGAGGTCTCGGTCGTGGCTTCCGTGGTCCTGGTCGAGGTTACATCCGACAGCTGAAAATGACATGCAAATATCAACAATAGTCAGCAGTGCTCCAGATAAGTTGCTTTTTTTAACAGAATATGGAAGTTTGGAGTTCTTTAGAATCGTACGTTTTTCAACAGAACATATAAATTTGATATTCTTTAGAATCGTCTCACCGATTCTAAAGAACTCCAAAGTTCCATGTTCTGTTGATAAAAACGCAGCTTATCTGGAGCTCGATTACAATGTGCAGTTTTGGGGAGAAATAAGAAACGTAACTAGATGCACATTTCTCATAAATTATACAATATTAATAAAATTAATCAAGAAAAGTAATTAGCAAATCAAACATTATCTACAGGACGAACCACTCAATGGACGAACGTAACGGACCAGCTATTCTGCGCACCAAGTTGACCTACTTTTATATTTCGGCTTTTTCAACAGAACATATAAATTTGATATTCTTTAGAATCGTCTCACCGATTCTAAAGAACTCCAAAGTTCCATGTTCTGTTGATAAAAACGCAGCTTATCTGGAGCTCGATTACAATGTGCAGTTTTGGGGAGAAATAAGAAACGTAACTAGATGCACATTTCTCATAAATTATACAATATTAATAAAATTAATCAAGAAAAGTAATTAGCAAATCAAACATTATCTACAGGACGAACCACTCAATGGACGAACGTAACGGACCAGCTATTCTGCGCACCAAGTTGACCTACTTTTATATTTCGGCCTTTATTTTGTTCCAACATTAATAATTACCTCGCACAGAATGTCGCCGATGCGTACTTGCACGCGAAAGTCCGTCACTACAACGTCACACCCGACATCTGGAGCGTCTAGTACATGCACGTGAGTCAGCATTGGCATATGGACCCGCGATAACACAATCCGTCCTCCGGGGTAGAATCGATCAAACACGAGAAGCACAGCATTCGTCGTAGATGGAGTGGAGATGTAAACGTGTCGCCCCCGCCAGATACACAGCATCTCGTCAGCCTCTTGCTCGCACGTCGTGTTGTCTATCAGCATCTGTGTGACGCATAACCCGAGGATGGCAAAGAACATAACAAGTCGAGGTAGACGCCCCATGACCATGCTGCATTCGTCCATTGTTGTTGTGACCTATTAAACGTTAGCTCGAATGCCACTAAACCGCGTAATGATGATATTACCCCGAATGTGTAAATTCTGATTTATTAACACGACACATACATGTGTCTCGCTTGACACTGTGAACTTTCTGTTACCAACCGAATATTAGTCGTGCGCAGATGTTACCGGTTCAGAAAGAACCACCCCCCCCCCTATAAATATAAGCACAACAAACTGACACCGCACACATTTCCGAAATGTTCTCGACAAAAAAGAACGAAGCTGGGAAGATTCAGAAATGCATTTTGAAGTTAGGCACTAATATGAGCGTGAAACTCGACCGTTATAACGGTCGTGTTGTTGTACATCTAGATAACTTTCTCGTGGGACAAAGCACAATGTTCTACTATGAAGATTTGATACCGGCCTTGGAGGAGTTCCTCCCTGAACTGAAGCAGGCGGGGTTGGAGATGCTGAAAGAGGTATGTACAATTTAGTTTAAGTGCGTTTTCAATTAAAGTACAATATTTTTTATACATTTTAAACTGATCGTACATTGAAAGCACATTACTAGAGATTTGCACAACGTTAAAATATATCTTTGTCTACGTATATAAATATTCATCTAATAACACCTAGAAATCTGTTTAACGCCGCCTTGAGGGACCACTGGTGACATTTATCCGATCTAATAATGTATCGTTTAATGTAACTTTGTGTTGTCGGTTTGTTTGTAGATCCTTTATTCATTTGAGAACATCACCTTTTTGTTTAATGCTGCGAGATTGTTATACGCAAAAATATATCATATGCTTGCTTCCTAACTTGATTAGAGTAAGCATCCCCGGATCCTTTAACTCAGTAGCTGTTACATGTAAATCATATTCGCATATACATCTACCATATTCAATAGTTGATGTGGTTTACGATTTCAGATTGAAAACGACCGTGAGCTACTTAAGATAATGATGAGTTCTGCGGCAGGATGCAGCAAAACCAAAAAGGTAATTTATTGTTTATTTTATTTGAAGACGTTTTAGCGAATAGCTCGTATATATTATGTTTATTTCAAAGCTTGATAATTCCAGAGACTATATATTCTTATTCATATGCCTATTATGCTGTATTGTGAGCAGGAGGTCTATATGATATGGAATAAAGAAATCTCTCTCTAGTTCACGCAAACCGATTTACTACCTCAAACGTTTACTAGGTTCGTTGGATGTATACCGTATTATTTTTATTTTTATTTTCTATACTAATATTCAATGTTTTAGCGCAAGCAAGAGCAGACCGACAACGAGGACGCTGAAGACACAATTGTATTGAACGAGTAAAGAAAACAGCATATAAATTTACGGTAATCATTTATCATAATTATATAACCTCCGTCACTCTATTCCGTCTGATAATAAATGCGCTAAGAAAACTTCTCTGAGCGAATGTCGAACAGTGTAGACCATGATCAGACTGCGCGGATGCGTAGGTTGATATGGGTGTGCACTGGTCGCCTAAGCCATAAACCCCATTTTGTCATGTTGCGTCACACAGTCTGGTATGGGTTTATACTTATCGTATAAGTCATAAGCTTCATTTCGTCATACATGTATATTCCTAGACCTCCGAATCAAACGTGCGTGTCGAGTTTCAATGCATGTTGATATGTGACACGCCACGACAAAATTAGGCTTATTGACTTTGCGGTCAATGCAGAGCCCGATCATATTGCGGACTTACACGGTCCGAAAAGGAGCTAAACTGTTTGTTAGATGCATTAAGAAAACTTCTCTGACCGAATGTCGAACAGTGTAGACCATGATCAGACTGCGCGGATGCGTAGGTTGATATGGGTGTGCACTGGTCGCGTAAGTCATAAACCTCATTTTGTTATGATGCATCACATATGATTTATTATGTACCGTTATCGTTATTTACAGGGTATAGGTAGTCGATTGTTCTATTTCAGGTTGACAGGATGGAAAGAACAAATGCAGATCGTCGAGAAATGGAATCCCTAAAAAAATTATGCATGAAATCACTGTATGATTCTTATTTAGAAAGACCATCTTTATCGAGAAATTCACTGGTTCAGATGCCAACAACTTTGTTAATAGAATTTGACAGCTTCACGTACGTTCAATTATGGGATGATTTTAGTGACTCCTCTCGCTTTGACGTGATGAATGCTAGTGAAGAAATTGTCAGTCAGAGAAGGTGTTTAATAAAAAGCCATAATTTGCAACAAATTGCAGCAGGTAACATTATTAGACTATGCTCATATTTGAACACCAGCGATATATATACATATTTACGCAACGTTCCGATTGAAAATTTGATATTCATTAGAAGATTATTTCACGGTAGAAACTGGAGGTATGTGATTCAGTCAATAATTAGACAAATTATTTACGCTCGCATTTTTGGAGAGTAAAACAAACAAAGACGTAAGCGTATTTAACTAGAATATTATGCAACGCGTCACGATCAAACATGTTTTGCTACACACTCTGGTATAACAAAGCATATTTGATCGTGGCACGTTACATATTTGTCATCGCAGACGAACACATACCCAACAACGTGAAGCTGTTTAATTACATTTAACGATTCTGTTGATTCGATCTGAACAAGTGAATTTCTTTAGGTATAATATATATTTTGATATAAGCAAAGTTTCCACATTTGGTTATATTCTACATACACTGGTTTAGCGGGAGGGTGGTGGTACGTCACGGGTAGTACGATAAAGTCTAAGTTCAAATATGTGACGTATCATGACAAATTGAGGTTTATGACTTAGGCGACCAGTGCACACCCATATCAACCTACGCATCCGCGCAGTCTGATCATGGTCTACACTGTTCGACATTCGGTCAGAGAAGTTTTCTTAATGCATCTAACAAACAGTTTAGCTCCTTTTCGGACCGTGTAAGTCCGCAATATGATCGGGCTCTGCATTGACCGCAAAGTCAATAAGCCTAATTTTGTCGTGACGAATCACATATGCTCACCGTCTGTCGAGTGATTATTTTTGGCGAACAGTATACGAACTCAAAAGGCAACACAATCTAGATGTTTTTAATAACATATGTACATATATATTATATAAGTCAGTGCATGGAGTTATCAGGTTTATCACATTTTAGATTTAATATACAATTTAATGTTGAGTGATATAAATATACGGAACACAAACATGTTAAGAAACGACAGCAAAACAAAACCAACACGCACTCGATTTACGAGCGTATATAATATATGCATGTGTGTTGGTTTGTTTTCATTTCTTCCATTTATTTCTTATTGTTTTCGTTACTTCATCACCCAATCAATCGTCATCATCCACATATATACATTTTGGAAAGAAACACGTGTTAGGAAGCGTAGTAATGGTAACATTTCAGAATTTATATGTGAACTATAAATGTTGCATATTTAACTCATTAAAACCTCATATTCACGCTTTATGTCTAAAACTATTATTATCAAATTTAAATAAGTATTAAAATATCTATCTGTTCCACCTAGTTTGAACGATTAAGGTAATCAGCATATAATATCAATTAATTTCGTCCGCACGCGTCGCGAGTGTTGTCGTAATCGGCTTAGAAAAACTACGCTACTTAAAGAAAATGATATCGAAAGTTGCCGGAATCGTATTCCGCAATTGTTCTGAAATTTTCACCAACTTTCGACATCATTTACAGAAGTTGTAGTTTTTTTTCTAAATCAATTACGACAACACGCGACGCGTACTTGTTGATTTCGTAGAACGTGTCCCATATATAGTCTGTTGTTGTAGATAATATTACTTTTATACATGAAGCGTGAATATGCGGTTTTAAATCTCATATAATGAATGTTGTCGTATATCTGAAATAAACTAAATGCAAGATCAAACATATGTGTTGTTTTCTATTTGTCTAGTCCAGTATACCCATTCATCGCACAAACACATACACGTGTGAAATTATTAATAAACGTTGAACTGTACGAGAGTTGCAAATATTCAAGTTATTATTAAAACAATGGATTAATGCGAAAATCCTCTGATCAACTAATCTCAGCATACGAATGCTAATTCACTTAGCGGCTACAACATTTTATAATGTTCTATGTTCTGATTAACTATTAGAATCGTGTCTAATAGAGACGGTTTTAAATAACAAAACATAGAAAATTATAAAATATTAATCGCACGCTAGCAAACTGGAGATTGTCGTTCGCTGTTTGAACATTTAATAATTTTCTATGTTTCGATACCATATTAGAATTCACTACGATGCTATCCAAACACAGAACATTATTACATGTTTAAACAGCGGATGACAGTATGAACCTGCTAATGTTCACAGTATGGTTTACTAACAGTCAACGCATACTTTCTTACGGAGCGTCTTCAATTAACGTAGGTATACGGTGGTGTCCATATGCTAAAGTATGTATACCGTCATTCAAAACGTATCTCTTATCATCCAGGGGAGATAATGCTAACTTATTGATACGGTAAATACTCAATTCATGACATTTACTTCTAATTAAATTCATATCAACTCGCTTCATATTCGCTTTGAACAGACATTCTCTGTAGTGATTGTATCGAAGATCGGCTTTAATCGCGGCCTTGGCTACCCCTTTAGCTATCTGCTTTTCCCGATTATCGAAAGTGAATGCATACATTTTAGACTTCAATCCGACGAAACTCTTTATCGGTATGCCACGGGTTTCATCTTTAAAAGTACCAATTACCTTTTTGTTGGTTTCGTCGAATAGGAAATGATCATTAGGATAATTAGATAAGTCGAGTAGATGCTTATAGCCGAGCATATCCGCATAGACATCGTCAGTCTCTATCTCGTACATCAAACTATCGGTATCCGTAAATAGCAAACTAACATTTTCTCCGTACATTTTCTTAATAACGTTATAATGGTACTCGTACATAATCGTCTTGGATAAATCTAAAATCGCTTGACCAACGAATATTGGTCTGTTTAGTAAAAGTTTAACTTTTGTATGTTCAACGCCAACCAAATCCTCGTTAAACCGCTTAAATGCGTGAAATGAGGATTTGGCTACACGTTTTTTAAGCTTTTTACTCGTGTGTACTAAATACACCTCACGTCGCGATCTAAGATTCTCCAAAGTCTTACCGAAGACGGCATTTATCATCAGCTTAAAAAAATCTTTAGTAAAGTCATCTTGCGCTATCTTTCTTTTGTTGGTATTAAAATCTATATATTTTTTTAACCACGGCGATTGTTTGAATGTTATAATTTTGTGGATTTTCTTCAACTGTAAACCTAATTTAAGGTATAGGCGCAGAGTGGTAAAATGAACTATGTAACGTTCCTTGTCATTTAATGATGGAATTAGCTTCTTGGATTTAGCGGAATATATGTCACCATTTTTAATCAACTCTCTATTATAGGCGGATAGCATATCGTACGTTACATCTACGTGTTCCGGGCATAACGGATACTCATTATGGTCATCGTGTAACTCTGAGGGGTAACGTAAATCCACTTCTAAAATATACCCGTATTGGTCATCATCCTGAGTACGATTAATATCGAATTCTTCTATCTCAGTATCGGTAAGCCATCGCATTTCACCGGTGGGTAAAGGCATGCTCATTGCTTTGCCGTAAAGATTTGTACAGTCTTGATACATAATGTACTTGCTCACATCGTCTTCTATATAATCATCCGGAATATGCTTATTATTACTTTGAGAAAATCGTTTAGTTATCATGGAGACACCGCCTCTAACACCTTTTTCGAAAAATAAATACATTGTAGGATCCGTTATTAACGATAATGTACATTCCGTCATCTTTAAAGCTGATGACCACGACAGACCGGGGCTTGTTAAAAACCAACAGGGATCTAACCCGTAATGTTCTAAACAAGTATCTCGAAATCTTTCGAAAACGCATGCGAGGAGAGCGACGTCAGTCAATAAATACATATCATGGAATTCTCCAAAGTTTTGCATGTCAAACTCCCGCCAAACATTCTGAGCATGTTCAAAATCTGCGTCAGAAATATCGCTTTTACTTAATTGATTATAGAACTTATCGCGCGAGGGTAGCGATCGCTCCTCAAATCTCTCAAAGCTATCACAATATCCATACGGATATACATTTTTCCTTAGCATTAATCGCGCCTTCGAGTCATCAGCAAACTCCTTTCGAAAGTGATTAAAATGCGTCATGCCATCGACAGCCAAGTTATCAACCAAACATTCCAATGATGCATTCAAAAATTGGCAAGAATCGATAAATTTTAGAGGTCCGATACTGAAAGAAACGTACTTCTCCATATTATTAGGTATAACGTTTATGTTCAAATCCTTAAATTTACCGATTGCTTGACACAACAGATGCCCATCAAAATTACGTAAGTTATGAAAGACAATAGGTACAAATGAGGGCTGTTTATATTTTAGGTTACAATCTGAATGAGCGGCTCCGCGAAATTTACCTGTTAAGTGACAATGATCTCTGACTTTAATCGCGTTTTTCTTAAAATATTTTTGACATATGTGACATTTCGCCGAGTTATTAAACGATATTTCGTCCCCATTCGACATGTTTAGAGGTTTAGGATCATTGTATATGCTTTTAATACGCTCGCATTCATCTAACATGCACTGAATGAACTTTTCGGTAGCGTTTTCGCCCCTATATACCACAGTAGGTTTGGAAAATTCTTCATTAACGCAAACAATTTTATAACCGAAAGAATTTGGTTCTAAGTTTGTTATTTCTGTTGTGCTTGATTTTGTTGAATCTGGAATACACGTATCCACCGGTTTACAGAAGGTCTCCATATCAGCGTAGATGGAAAATCCTACCCGTAATTGTTTCCAATACTCACTAAATTTCACTTGATCATTCACACCTTCTGTTGGAAACGTAGTATGTTGACATTCGTATTTCGCACAATATTGTAGATGACCACATAACACCGATTCGCTGGTAAATCCTTGCAAACAGTATCGGCAGAATCGATATGCCCTTCCTTTGCATTTCACGTGACAAAGGAACCTATTTAAATTTCTGATACAGCAATAGTGACCTTTGTCGCCTCGTTTCAAGAATAATAAATCGACTTGACTTCTACACTCTTTTATGCCTGTCATATAAATGGGGTACGCGGAATCATTTTCGAAACCGAAAACATTTATAGATATGTTGTTCAATCGTTCGATTTTCTGAAACGTGCTATCGCATGCTTGAACGGGATAATTAATGTCACCCATATTGATATCCGTCTCATATGATTTATAATTGCTGACCCTGTGCGAGTTATGCGTGGGGTGTAGGGATGCCAAAAGAGCCCAAAGGAAACATTTTGAATCTTTGTTTTTTATATTAATTACTCCTTTACAGTTTCTTATTTTTCGCGGCATCTCGAAATAACTGGAACCTTTGAGTGGTGCGTATTTGACTGTACTGATTTCCATTTTAATTACGTTTTTGAGAGTCCACCCGGATCCTAGTCTAAGATATTCATCAAACGACTTGAATTGTTTTTGATATGCTTCATTAAGCGCGTGATTCGTATCATCATCAGGTGATAAGAGGATTTTCGTATTACTCCTAAAATATGCGTCTACAGTTTCCTGAACACCCTCTTCACTTTCCCTAAGTAATTGTGTATGAACACTCATATACCACTTAATACTCTTATGTTTCGTACATTGTTTCTTTAAGTGGTTAATTACTTGCGCCTTAATGTTAATAAAGAATGGGAGAATGTCGTATTTCTCTTCGCCCACGGGGTATATGCTGTGAATGTTCACACGTCCTTGTATAGCGGTATCTTCTTCACGGGCGATGCGTGGCTGCACATTTCCACCAGTTTGCGGAGTAGGCTCCCTATTGAACGCTTGTATTGGGTGGTTGTCGTTGATGTGGTTAAATAGACTCAGATAGTCCTCGAATGATTCCTGACAGTGACGGCACTTGTTCGTCGTTCGACATTGTTTATAACCGGAGAAATGGCCCCTCCTATGCTGTACCATATCTTGATTTGTGGAAAATGAATGATTGCAGAGGTCACATTTAACGTCTGAAGACTCGCTGCTCGTAGCCGTAGACACATTACCAAGACACTGATTTCTGCTGGAGTCGTTCACGGTTGATTGTTGAGTACTGCTCCGAGCGTGACGTTTCTGATGACGTTTTAAATTATCCAAACGACTGAATGAGACGTTGCATATATCGCAAGTAAACTTCACATTGTGCGATTTAACATGCCGTCTAAAGTTTCGTCTGCATGTAAATGTAGCTTGACAATTTTTACATTTGAACGTACCAGTTTCCGTTAAATCCAACTTCCGTTTCCGGTTGCTGCTTACATAGTTATCCATTATTTACTAATACACTAAACTCGGAACGGTAACCAGTTTTTGAAACTATGTCGTGAGTTTACGCTTTTATGCAATGTGACGGCATTTCTACTATTGGCCAGTGGTTTCAACCTATCACGATTAGTCTGGTTGTAGAAATATACGGGTTTCATTTTTACAGAGTTACTGACGCGATTATGAGAAGGATTAATGAACTCTGAACGACTGTTAGGCGTTTTATCAACTCGCGAAACGGTATTTTCTAATTTGTCACTGTCAGATCGCTGGGTATTTCCGTCCGTTTGTTCGCCGTAGGGTTCCGACATCTGTTTATTATTGTCAGTCGGAATAGCGTCAAATTTATCAATTTCACCGTTTTTGTTTGATTCAATGTTCATTTTCTGCTTCTTATCGTTCGTCACGTTCTGTGATTCCAGCATGCTCTCGTATTTCCTCTTCGGTATTAAAATCATCTCTCGACTCATGATTTAAGTATGTTTTAATTACTAAGGGTAAACAGTTTTGAATATCCAGCAGTTTTCTTTTTCGTTCCTTCCGAGACAATGTTCGAGCGATCACTTTTCTAAGTCCATTTTTATTTCGTTTCAGTTTAGACTTAATTATATCACTCAATGATATGTTCCCACGTATTATATTATAAATAATTTCTGTAAATAGTCGTAGTTGATTAGCGGTTAACGTCTGTATAATAGCGATACGTTGACGTTTACTGGTGTTTGCAAAGAAGTTCAAAAAAATATTATTTTCCGTAGACTGGTTCATTTCATAACCATAAATACAGACGTGTCCTCATTCGGCAAGATTTTACTACGTAATTGATATTGTTTGTCCGAATGTGCATTTAAATCAACTAATAAATAACCAAATGGTACAGATGTCGCTGTCTGATAGGCCGCGAGTAAATACTTTACTTTACCGGGGAACGCCTGTCTCCCAAAATGCTGAATTTGCTGTTTGTCTCTATGATTTGCGAAAATAATGAAATATTGCGTGTTCAAACTAACGGTCCTCATCACTTTACCCTTCTGAAACAGGTTGTGTACCATGTATATAATTGTGGTATTATAATTGTGCGAATATACGCAAAACACATTTTGAATGAAACTACTGTCGGCCATTTCATCAACCAGGTCATCAAAGACGCAAATGCTGTGGAACTTATCGATCGTGACATAATCCTTAAATTCTTCTTCAGTTGGTATGTGTTGATGAAACACAATGTTGGGAATTGTTCGTCTCATCTCATCATAAATATCTTGCCACACGCTATAAAAATATATTATTCGTTTCGGTATTTCTTTAAACATTCCATCAGCATTTTGCAGCAATTGCATAGTAAAAAATGTCTTTCCCGAGTTACTCGGCGCGCATACATTAATTGTCGTAGGTGATTCAAATTTAATGAGCGTCTCAGACTGCCACCAATCCATATTTACACTGGGAGGTCTACACAGTTAGAATATTGACTGCATGGTTCGAGTTTACATATATATGAACCATGCTCGAACAAAAACCTTCTTATGGTTACATCCGCCAATTATATGTGACAGCACATAACGAAATGCGTTCAATTCGGGTATTGATCGGTGTAGATGTATTTTGTCATGATGTGACACATAATTATGTAGTGATGTTATTTACTGAATTTCCGATAATTTATTTTTCATGCATGGACTATTACCGTATTTACCCTATTTATTCGGACAGTATTTATTTTGGTTATGCGATCAGTCTAGATCCAGACGAGTCTACGCATCTGCACAGTCTGATCAGGATATACACCGGTCTATATTTGATCAGTCACGCATCTAGCAAACAGCTTAGATTATTTTCAACAAAGAAAGTTCCAAAATAACGAGTGTTCGAATAATTAGGATAAATACGATATATTAGAATAAACAAACGCATCAATTTAAATATATGATTATTGCAAACAATAAGGAAAACTGGAAGATATAAATTCTAGCACGAATTCGTCATTGGCGTGATAATTATTGTGAAATGTATTTACGATGTTTTGCATACTAATATCACGTGATCGATGTAAAAGAAAATACAAACAGTAATGTCCGCACACACTCGACGATTTGCTTTGCAGCTGTCTGGTATTGAATACATACATATCCGCTCGTTTTCTTATGAATGTGTCAAAATAATGCGAAAGCGACTGCGGGCTATTCCCCGAAGAATCGAAGAATTCAATACCGCCATTAGTCATGGAAGATATCACTATCCAGTGATCACCCGGCATACGTGCAGGTTGTGTATTGCAGATAAATGACTGCTCTTTACCGGTAATGAAATGTAATTCCCTAATTTGATCCGCGGCAAATACACCAACCACTCGCTCACGTAGTCGCGGGTCGCATTTAATGACACAATCTAACTGTTTAGAATTCATCATACGACTATATTTCTGCTCTGATCCACTTCAAAATATCCGGGATACTCTGAATAAATGATGCAGGTAGCGGGTTCTGGTAAACTTTTTGAGAACTGTACATCAAGTCTAACGTTTCCTTGTTTTAAAAGTGTCAGATAACCGCCCTCATCAAATAACGGTTCTAACTGATAAGCAAACAAAGCGTACCCGCCATTAATATCATCTCTATTAAGCTGAATACCCGCATCATTTAACCATTTTCCCGAACATTCCAAAATGGACGTGAAGACATTAATACAATTTGAACCCGCGCTGTCTTCGAAGTTCAGTTTCATGGGATTACCACTCACGCTGATTCCGTCTACCGAAAGTACGATTTGATTGATATGGTAGGATTTGAAATTAAATGGATTCAGCGTGAATGACCCCGTAACAGCTTGACTAGACACGAAGCCGACAACAACTTTATTTGGCCTTAGGCCCTGAAACATATTATCGAAAGTAACATTAACTTGACCCCGAGCCAGCGCGAACATTTTGATTTCAGTTTTTGTGTATGGATATTTCGCGTTTACAGTTTTCAAAATTTCTGAATGTCCGTAGATGACAGCGGGGTTCAATTGTATTTTACATATTTTCAGCACGATATCTTCTATATCAACAATATACTTTGCCGATTCGTCACCGGACAATAACACAAATTCGGGTCTACTCCTGTAGAACTTTAGTGTTATAGCAATCTGGTTTAAAATATATCTATTTAGCTTGCAAAGATCGTGATATATGGGTCCTACCATCTCCACCGTTTTGCTTGCTACAAAATATTTGCTGCGTAAATGTAATCCTTTATTCACACCCGACACAGCGTCGACATCTTCCATTTTGGTAGCTGTATCTTTGTTCCATAGCTGCGAGGTTAACTGCGAGTCTTTGGCGTCGCTGCCGTATTTTAGCAGCGTTTGAATATAGGCTTTGTACGCATAATGTCCTGTAGTGTTTGTTATAATTTTACCCTGCATTGCAACATCCACTTGAGAGAATAATGATTGTAGAAGCAAGTTTATAGGACCAACATTAGAAGTGAGTTTCAAATTAGTTCCATCCTCGTGCATAATTCTGGCTTTAACGTATAGCTGGCTTTTTCCGAAGTCTATATATTCCAACCCATTCTGTCCAGAAATAACAAACTCTATGGGTCCGTCTCTGGTAAGCTGCGTTATAGGTCTAATCTCCGAATAATACACGTTCTGTACCGCAGTCTGCGTTGGTTCTAAATCAAAAATAGACAGTTGACTGGGCTGTGCTTCCCTAAAACCGTTCTTTGCGATGAATGCCATAACACTTAATTAAATATATCCCGCTGAAATTTCTTTTTTCCTTTTGGTTTATTCTTTTTCAACACTTTCTTCTGAGAGTTCCGTTTGATCTTTTTATGTTTTTTAGTCGCCTTCCTCTTCGACTTATTCTTTCGACGATTTTTGTTACGACTGATCTTTCTCGTACTTTTCTTCTTTTTATTCAATCGTTTGCGAATATAGACGGAGCGCTTCATTTCACTTCTCGCACGTTCGACGTCTTGTTGTGCGGGAGAAACCATTTCTACTTTTACATCCGGTTTGTCTGCACTAGGAATACTATGTGTATCAATAGGTACCATAAAGTTATTCGTAGAACCCGATATGGATCCACCCCTTTGATTTACACCGCTGTTGACGGAATCGGTATATGAATTGTGCGTTTTCTTCGCAACTGCATCATAATATCGAACCCACTTTTGAATATTCGGGATATAAATGTTTTGTGAATTCATATTAATAAATAAATGGGTATGCTCGAAAATGAAGCGTCAGTGTTACTGGTTCGTTGAGAAATGAGGCTGCAACATTCTTTTCATCTTTTATATAGAATTCAATATCGGTTATTTCCGTTTTGTTAATAGGTTGATACTGTACGAGTCCGAATTCTTGACTCCATTTACCGAATGTACTCGGTATCACTTTCCGCAAGAGTTGATAATGTTCGCCATTCACAAATGTATCGCTACATATATTTGAGCATACGTATAACTGATTACTACCGTTCATACGATCCTCCTTTAAAACTATATCCAATAAGGCGATTTTCCACAAACCAGAAAATGTGTATACTGATGGTAGTTTTATTTTAAAACTGTACGGTTTATTGCGCGGATAATAATCTAGGCTGGTGTCACTGGAAACTATCATATAATAACTCATGTTTGTACATCGGTGGCGCTCGGTTCTGTAATGTCTTCCTGATTAATCCACTGGTTATATTTGTCTCCCCACCCTTCAAATTTCACTAACCATTCTACTTTGCCATTACGCTTTCTTTTCCTAATCTTCTTTTCAATAAACCATAAAGCGTCTTCATCTTTAGCCACTATTTGAAGCTCAGCCTCGTAGAAATTTCCTTCAACAATCTCGTCTTTGAAGTCTTTTAATTTATATAAAGGAGTGCCTTGTAGTAGAAAGCGTTTTCTAATCTTGAATATTTCCGGACTCCATTGTTCATGATAGCTTCGAGTGAATGCATTCTTCAAGTGCGAAATTCTCACCATGTCGTCTTTTTTGTATTTAAATTTATCGGCGTATGTTAAGTTACGCTTACTGGATATAGATCTACGCGCGGGTTTTAAGTACATGAAGGCCCAAAGGTCTGCTTCATTTGATTTATTAACTTGGTTCGGCGCAATATAGTTCAGTGATCTGTGTGGTGTAGAATTGTACGTCTTCACTACATCTTGTAGAATATCCACATACTTATATGTTCTGTTTTTCGTGAAATATCTGTATAGAATATTTTTAATAGTCTTTATAACTCTCTCAGAATAATTGGCCTTTGTTTCGTTCAATGTTACATGATGATAAATATTCATTCCTCCGAGATACTGCTTCATCCATCGATTGCAAAATTCTGATCCGCCGTCAGTTCTAATTTTTAATGGTTTCTTCGCTGTTTGAAATACTGTTTGAAAACCGGCTATAACAGATTTTCCTGTTTTATCTTTCAATGTAGCTATCCATAGTTGACGAGAGAAGACGTCAATTACTACTAGAAGGAACCTAATAGAGTCGTTCTCCTTCGATATAGAGGTCATCTGCGCTAAGTCGGCATCGTACTGTTCAAATTGACCAGAAACAATCACTTTTGATCTTTTAAACGTGCGCTTTACTTCTCTCTGAAGCGTAAAATTGTCTTGACTTCCTATCCATTGTCTTATCTTATTTAGTGATATATCGATACCCTTAGATTTTAACACGGTACGTATTTTCTTTGGTCCAGCGTAAGCACCCGGTTGAGATAAAGTATAATACACCCGTTTAATCGTCTCATCCTGATCCATTATATTATATTGACTCGTTGACCTATTTTGATCATTGATAATACCATGTTAAACATTGTTTCTTTCCATTCAGACGTCTGTTTGTCTGTGATCGAGCGATTCCGAATACGCGAGTTAGTACTGTAGTAGCACTCACAACACGGTATGGACTTAACAACTTCATTAATCCATAATTGTACCACTTCATCTTGATCTACACGTCGATATACATCATCAAAGTATATCAATAGTCTTTCCTTCAAGTTGAGATGAATAAATGGGGATGTGAACACTTGATGATATATCCTCTGTACTATATATTCAGCATACATTAATTTATATAAACCTTCATATCGTCGCATATGTAGATCCTGCTCGATTTCATCAATGCATATTGATAGGTTGAACATTTTTTCAGTATGAGGAAGAGTATAAACATAAGACTTATTATTCTGTGAGACAACGATTGATAGAAGTATGAGTAATTTATACGAACCAATGAAACGCGCTTTAAAACGACCCTCCCACATCTGTTACCTAGTATACATGAATATTTACCTGTACATGCATTTACTATGGGGGAAAATGACCCTCCCAAAATGTGTTCCAGAAATATACATTTCCCTCTACTATCATTGTGTGAATGTAATGGGGATTGTGGTCACGATTAAGTAAACGAGTTATATGTAAAGATCACACAGACTTTATCTTAACAATGGTTA
>JBEVXT010000157.1:0-18605 GCA_040505955.1 Sedimenticola sp.
AGCGGTGGATAAAATAAGGGCAACTGCTAAACAGCTCGGGCAACGATTCTTCAAAGGAATGGGGGAATCGAGGGTGCTCTATAGCACTTAGCTTTACATCCTTTTCTAAACAGATCTCCTCATCCATACCTCTGGTATGAGTCCGCTTGTTTCGATTTCAATAATCGCCACTCCGTCTCCCCTATTTATTCCGTTTTTGTCCTCTGTACCTTACAAGTAAGCTATGAACAGCAGAATTCATCTGCTTACCCTGCTGCTGGTTACCGTTGTTTTAGTGATGGGTGTCCTGGTGTTTTTCTGGTCTGTTTTGTCTTAAGCATAGAAATATCGACCAATTAAGAATAAATAAGAAAAAGACAACTAAGTACGGTATTTTCATGAATGCAAGTCCGCCTTTTCCAAATAAAATGGCTGGGACGACCTGTAGAGCAATAAGCGAGCTGGTAATCAACATAATTTTCCTAAAACATGATGAGAACTCGTCTTTTCCGTAAAGCTTTCGATCTCGCTTAATAAAAATGCCTTTATATAAAAGAAAAGTAAGTAAACAAAAGCTCAAGATAGGTGCAGCGCCTATTAATAGGACAGCGGGGAATAGGCTATGAGCTTGCGCAATTAAAGGTTTGGTTAACACAATCGCTGTAGCCAAAACCAAAATTGTATTTTTGTTTGCACTGTATTTTTTAAAGCGCATATCGATATTGAGATTAGTCCCTATTTTTTATGACACATAACGCCTAAGCTCAGCCGATCCATGAACTTGTGTGGTTTTTGTGGGATAATGAGCGCAGCGAGTACCACAAAAAGCGCGCAAGTTCATGGGTCGGCTGTAGCTTTTTGTTATGTGATTTTTCATAGCTGTACATACCTTGGTACTCGGCTCTTTAATAGCTGGATCAACTCAGGCTGCATACACTCATAAATATCAGGTATATCTAAAACAACTAATCTCTTTCCTTTGAGCAGCGCAGAATATTTTTTTGATACTTTGTTTCTATGTGACTTTTCCATCGCAAGAATGACGTCTGCCCACTCAATCAGATCACCTGACACTGGTGTCTCTGCATCTTTATTTGTTCCTGCTCCTATTGCTTCTACTCGCTCATGCTCATTAAATACTGCTTCTGCTGTAGGGCTTCTAAGCCTGTTTTCACTGCAAATAAATAAAAGCCGTTTCATTTGTTAATATTTGCTTTTCACGCGGATTTTTGAAATATGCATATTTTCTGGCATGCATCTAATGTTAACCCAATACTCTTCTCGAACATCTTCATCAATTATTGCCTCAGTACTATAAAGGGCATCCTCTCCATTCTTTTTACAACCAGATATCCAATAATCTTCGCCAGTTTCTACATCAAAGTAATTTGATTTAAACCCTGAGCCTGACTTGGTTTGAAATGTTTGTCCATTATAGTGAACAGATTTTCCAGATCTTGAGAACTGAGCACGCCCTATCCTAGCTGCACCAACTAGACCATCATTACCTTTGCGCTCTATATACATAATTCTTTCACTCGGTCTCATTCCATCTCCTCACATAACAGCTGATTATATTGCCGGCACGTTTTCTGACATAACCCGCTGGCACGCCCGCTGACATAACCCGCCAATGGTTCTATATATGCTCTCTATTATGTTCATAAAGGAACTCCACCCATGGAAACGACACCACAGGATCACTGATCCCCACATTGAAATATTATGGGTCTCAAAAAACAAGGGGTCAGCCAGCTTGATCGTGGCATGGTAAGCTACACTTTTTCGACCCCTGCAGTACATACGCAACAGCTGCTTTTGGTACTTTTCGAGCGGTTGCCTGGTACCGTGCTGGTCGGGATTGTGTGTTGTTCTGATCTCCATATCCGCCGCATCTGTTCACTTTAGTTATTTAATTCATCCTACATTTAGTAAGGGCATGGCGAAATAGTATCCCAACTTGCTCATTAATGTGTAGGAAAAAGTGGGCAATAGCGCTGCAGTGGTCGAGTTCAGACCATAAAGGATCGGTGGTGGGAACGCTAATGGAGTGGAGAAAAGACCGGGACACCCATCAACTGGTTCACCCAAGATGATGGATGTCCTCTCTTTTCCCTCTTTTATAATAGATTTTATAATCATCCTTGGAATACATACTTACTCACTCAAGAAAATATAACAATCAGCCCAGAGAACAGGCGGCTGTAGATCAGTCAATAGTATCCCGGTGCAAGATCATTTCCCACGCTTGGGGTGTAGTCATCATTAGATCTTTGCTGTTGATCAACTTCCACACTGCGGGCACGCTCCACCTCGCGATCAATATCAGGGTCAACTTCAAAGTCGAGATCGTCGGGAGCATCGATGTCGGCATCCAATACCCATCCTGTTTCACCTGAGGGTGCAAAGGATGCCCCACTGGGGGGAAGGTGCAGTACTGTCGGCCCTAACAGGGCCATCATCGCTTCCGCAGACCAGCGCGTTGGCAATGACGGCGGAGCGCCTGGTGAAGAGACCCTGATACCGTGCTCGGGATTGAACAGATCACTCATGCCGCCGCCGTTTTCAGCATAGATGCCACGTTCCCTGCCCTGAAGACCGCCAAGATAGAGCAGTTCCAGCGGGTGGCCCCCGGCATCCACCGACCATGCCAGCAGGCAGCCGCGAATACCGATAGTTGCCGCCGGTGTTTTCACCTTCACCCGGTCGGGAAAAAGACGTGAGATATTACCGGTAATCATGCGGAAGAAGCCCTTAGTGGCAGTGGCGACAAACGCCCCCGCACTCTTGTCTGCCTGATAAACGTATTTGTCGATCACTATCGTGCTTGACGGCCCGAGGGTGAGCGTCGTCTTATCGCTGAAGATGACCTGCAAGCGGCCCTTCTCAGCAGTAGTGAGATGGTCACTCATAAACACTTTCGAGGAGAGGTGTAGAGGACGGCGCGTACCGTCAGCACCCACAGCGTGCGCCGCACCCTGCAGCACAGCCACCCGGCCGATAGCGTCGGCGGCATGAAGCGAGAAGGGAATCAGCAGCAGTGTGAGCACAATAAACACCACTGAGGTGGTTCTGGATGTGGACAGAGGCATGATTAAAACTCCTTCTCCAGATTGAGCATCAGCCGCTTGCGGCTGTATTCAAAGACATCGATATTTGATCTGTTGCGCTTGTAGTCAAAACCGAGAACCGTTCTGCTGTCACGCCAGGGGGCAGGCAGGTAGAACCTGGCCGTTGCCTTGAGATAGTCGTCCTTCCGCACTGCGGTATCCGATGGGTTGATCTCATCATAAACCGGCTGCCGATACTCCAGGGAGAAGCGCCCCTGCATCGATCGTTCCGCTCCCACTCGCAGCAGCACCTTGGTGGTGGGTCCGCTATAGGCGTTGATATTATCCCGTGCCTGCTTCCACTCGTAGCCGGCCCGCCACTGCAGCATATAGCGCTCATTGTCCCAAAAGAGCCGTGGCATAAGATTAAGGCCGGTATAGCCGCCGTCACGGGCGTTCTGATCAGCAAAATCCTGGTACTCCCAGGCGGCGGAGAGTTGGGTGGAGAGGTTGGGCGAGTGAAAAAAGGTGACGCGGGGTTTGATGCCGGTACTGCTGCTGTACTCATCGGAGTTGTAGCGGACGGTCTCATAAGAGAGAGGAAACATCAGGTGATAATCCCGATCCTGCAGGTAGCCGGGACCGGTTTCCAGGGAGAGGTAATTGAGATCGTAGGTGCTGGTATCCCGATGGGTAACATTGTGCAGCACCCCCCGGGTACCCCACAAAAAGCCGCCCCGGGCGCCACCATCCCAATCGTGCTGCAGGCCGAGGCTGACCGCTGCCCCCCACTCCTCCTGGGCTGTCGCTGTACTCCCAACATTGGTGTTGTAAACCAGACCGACAGAGAGGCGGGCCCGCAACCGGCTCTCCCCCCCACGCGCATCAATCCGCTCCAGGTAACGTTGTGCTTTGCGCCGAATAGCCTGGGGCGGCTCTACCGTCAGCAGCAGCTCCAGTTCATGTTTGGCAGCGGTGAACGAGCCCAGCGCGTAGTTGGCGATCCCCAGGTTGAGTCTCGCCTGAAGCTGATTGGGGTCGGCGGTCAAAATTCTTTCATAAGCGACCACTGCATTCTCGTACAGTTTCAGCGCCATCGCCGCTCTGCCAAGAAGGTAGTTGGCGGTAATATTGCCGGGATCCGACATCACCGCCTCCCACAACAGGTCGTAGGCCTGTTCCGACTCACCTGCATTGAGCAAGCGGTTGCCCTCGGCAACAGCTGATTGCCCGGCGACAACATGAGTGGAGAGGAGACCGCAGAGTAGCACTGACAGCAACAAGGCCAGTGGACGAACCTGTAATCGAAGCGGAATAGTATCCATATCCATACCTTTGCAACCGGTGACGTCTAAACGGCGTTAATTCCGACAGACTGTCTTTCATGTTAAATTTAAATCACTCATTAGTGAAGTACTGATTTGCACCCGGCGGTAACTTGCCGAAATAACTTCTCAATAACCCAGAGCAGATGGATAACTTCCGGGTGGGACGCGGAGAACGTAGAAAACCATGCAGGAGACCCGGCGCTCATTTTTTCACAGCATCCGCTTTAAGCTGCTGCTGGTCTCCCTCACCCTGCTGGTGATCCCCTGGGCTGGTTATCGCTATCTCCAGGAGACCGAGGGTTTTCTGCGCCGGGCCCAGGAGACCATGCTACTGGGAACCGCCCAGGCGGTGGCGGCAATCCTCCACAACCACGAAGAGATGTTCATTCCGGCAAGCGCCACCGGGGGGATGGAGAGGGCCGACAGTGACCTCTATGTCACTCCAATCACCACCCCCATTCAGCTTGATGGCTACAGCGAAGAGTGGCGCGGGTATCTGCGTAATCTCAGATCCCATCCCGAACAGGGTGAACCGCACTTTGAGAGCCTGGTAGGTGAGCGGGGAAGTCACCTCTACCTGCTGCTGCAGGTACGCGACGACCGGGTTGTCTATCAGCGCCCGGGAGAACGGCGACTGGATCGCAGCGACCACATAGAGCTTGCCCTGGAGTCACCCACAGGGGAGTTGATGCGCTATCACATCACCACCACCTCACCGGGGTGGGTCAACGCCGCGCGAGTGCCGGAAAACCGCCGATCCCTCCGACCACCGATTAGCGAGACGCGGATACAGGGAGAGTGGCAGACTACTCTGGAGGGCTACACCCTGGAACTGAGAATTCCCCACTACCTGATCGCTGACCATCTCGCCTTCAGTGTTGTCGATGTGGATGATCCTCTCACCCGCGCTATTGTCAGAGAGACTGCCAGCGCGCCCATGGCCGCCCTCAACACGCTGGGGAGAATGGTGCGACCCAACCCTGAAATTGAGCGGTTGATCGGGGGTCTGGAGCATGAAAACGCACGCATCTGGGTACTTGATCGCAACCGGCGGGTGCTTGCACGCCGTGGACGATTGCAACCTATTGACCCGCCCCCGGAGGAGAACAAACCCCACTCCATCGCCGCCAACCTGCTGCATCTGCTGTTCCAACTGGTGCTGGAGCAGCCGAGCAACCATTTTGAGGATGATTTCAGTGGCCGCTCACGCCTCCATGGGCCTGAGATCTCCCAGGCGTTAAGCGGTGTAGCCAAGACACGCCGCCACTCCACTCCTGACGGGGAGGCGGTTATCCTCTCCGCCGCTCAGCCTATTCGCTCACCCGACGGTATTGTCGGGGTGGTGCTGGTGGAGCAGACCACCAATCAGATACTGAGCCTGCAAAATGAGGCACTGGAGCGCCTCTTCGTTGTCACCCTCACCCTTTTTCTCTTCACCGGGATGGCGCTGCTGGGTTTCGCCGGCCTGCTGACCCGCCGTATCCATCGCCTGCGCAACCGGGTGGAAGAGGCGGTAAGCCCCGACGGCCGCATATTTGGCGAGATGGAAGCCGATCACTCGCGCGATGAGGTCGGTGATCTGGGGCGCAGCTTCTCCGGCGTTCTCAGCCGCCTTGAGGAGTACAACCGCTACCTCGAGGCGATGGCATCACGCCTGGCCCATGAGCTGCGAACCCCTCTGGTGGTGGTCAAAAGCTCACTGGAGAACCTGCTGGAGGAGGATGGGGAAAAGGCACGGCGACAATATCTCAATCGCGCCATGGAGGGGACGAAACGGCTCACACTGATACTCCACCGCATGCGCGAGGCCACCCGCCTGGAGCAGCTGCTGCAGCAGACAGTGCTGGAAGTTTTTGATCTGAGCAGCCTGCTAAGAGCGGCAGCGGAGAATTATCATCTGGTCTACCCCGGCGTTCACTTTGGGGTCACCACCCCAACCCAGCCGGTACTGCTTGCCGGTGCAGCGGATCTGATCAGCCAGGCCCTGGATAAACTGGTGGGCAACGCGGTCGATTTTCATACCCCGGGAACCCCCATCGAGCTGCACCTGACAGTCAATCAGAAGATGATCCGACTTGAAGTTCGCAACTGTGGACCGACACTTCCCAACCTGCCGGGGAGCAGCCTGTTTGACTCCATGGTCTCTCTGCGTCCACAACAGGGGACGGAACCTCACCTGGGCCTGGGCCTCTACCTGGTGCGACTGATTTGTGAATTCCACAACGGCGGAGTAGCAGCCGACAATCTGGACGATGGCTCAGGCGTCAGCTTTTCACTGACCCTGCCGCTCGCCCGCTAATTGCCGACTACGGATAACTATTCAGTGCACTCGCTTCACACCTTGCTGAGTACTCATTATCAGGCAATTGCAGAAGGAATATCTTTGGCATGGAGTAACTATTCAGCAGGGTAATCCAGAACTCAGGTGTAGGAGCGAACTTGTTCGCGAAGAGCACGTTTCGTAGTCCATCGCAAACAAGTTCGCTCCTACAACACCTTTGTTCCACCATAACTGTGGTTTTCAGAATTTTGATACAGAGCCGATTTAAGGATTAAAAGGCACAAAATGCGAGTTTATGTGTACAAATAATTATTTTTAACTCAGAAACGGCGAATTTTAGGGGTGAGCTGAATAGTTACGAAGATTTATCCACTGCTTCCGCTATATTAAGTGTTAAGCCTGCTCCCTCTGGATTCCACCCTCTCCATGGATAGTGAGCGGATATATGGCGGCAATAAACAGGGAAGCAGCGGTAATGATGGAAGAGAGCAGTCAATGGAATAACCAGCAACAGCGGATACTGACGGATCAGGTGTTGATGCTCTACCAGGGCATTGGGACATCTGTTCTTGTCACCTTGGCTGTGGCGCTGATTTTTTCCTACATCCACAGCACCAGCAGTGATCTGCAGATACTCTACGGCTGGTTGATAACCCTCGCCCTCCTGATGCTGGTACGCGGCGCAGTTGGTCGCTATTTTCTCCATTCCGCTCAAGCTCAGGAAGATGCTCATACCTGGCTCTGGCGATTTCGCGTCGGCGTCTGGTTCGCAGGAGCGATCTGGGGGGTCGCCGGAGTACTTTTTTTTCCCCTTGAGCAGGTAGCCAACCAGGCGTTCACGATACTGGTGCTATCCGGCCTGACGGCCGGAGCAATCACGGTGCTGGCCTCCGACTTCCCCTCTTTTCTCGGCTACGCCGGTTTTGCCCTGCTTCCTGTGGCCACCGTCTCTCTGTTTCAGGGCGGCAATCTGCACATCAGTATGGGCGTTCTGGTTATCGTCCTGCTGGGCTTTCTGTTGCGGGCGGGCAAGCGCCTCAACGAGTCCTTCAACATCTCACTCAAGCTGCGCTATGAAAACCAGACACTGGTGACCCAACTGGAAGAGGAGAAAGACCACCTCGACAAACGCCTTGGACGCATCCTCAACAACAGTTCCAGTGAAATCTACATTTTCGATGCCAACTCCCATCGCTGTCTTCAGGTCAATGCCGGCGCCGCCCAAAACCTAGGCTACTCACCCAATCAGCTGGAGGGCAAACAGATCCAGGATATCCTGGTGGAGATGAGCGCTGACCATTTCAAGCAGTTGGTCTCACCGCTGCACGCCCAGGAGCAGGAGTACATCACTCTCGGTGGTTACCACCGGCGCCGTGACGGCAGCACCTATCCGGTAGAAGCGCAGATACAGCTCTCGGAGCAGGAACACCCCCCCGTTTTCGTGGTCACGGTGCTCGATCTCAGCCAGCGTGAACAAGCTGAGAGGGCGGTAAAAGAGAAACAGGCGATGATCCACTCAGTGCTCTCCTCCGCTCCGGTGGTGCTATGGGCGCTGGATACCCAGGGCATCTTCACTTACATCGATACCGGCGGCCTGCAGCATCCTGATAATTTTTCCCGTGCCAGGATCGGGGACAACATCTTCACCACCTATGCCGATTACCCGCAAATCGTCAATGAAGCGCACCGCGCTCTCATGGGCGATAGCTTCCACTCGGATTTGGAGCTGAACCATTCCGCCTACGAAGTTCACTACACGCCCCAGATTGAGGAGGATCACCTGATCGGAGTCATCGGCGTGGCGCTCAACATCACTGAACGCAAGGAGCATGAACGGGAGTTGATACGTCAGGCCAACTACGATGCACTCACCGGCCTTCCCAACAAAAGCTACATGATGCTGATGATCGCCGAGGCGTTCAGCCGGGCCAAGCGGGAGCAGAAGAGAGTGTCGCTGATCTATATCGACCTGGATCATTTCAAGAACATCAACGACACCATGGGACATCGTGCAGGTGATGAACTGCTGAAGCAGGCGGCAAAACGTATCTGCAGCAGATTACGGCAGACCGATACAGCAGCGAGACTGAGCGGTGATGAGTTCCTGGTGATGGCGGAAGGACTGCGGGATGTGGAGGATGCAGGGGTGGTTGCACGCAAGTTGAGCCGTGCATTCAAGCAGCCCTACACCATCGACTCACAGGAGATCTACACCAGCGTCAGTATCGGCATCAGCATCTTCCCCGACGACAGCGAATCTGCTGATCAACTACTGCAGTACGCCGACACCGCCATGTACCAGGTAAAGGCCAACGACCGCAACAGTTACCAGTTCTTTACCAGCGAAATGCGCATTGCCGCCGAAGAGCGCATGACCATTGAGTCCCACCTCCACCGTGCCCTGGAGCGCGACGAACTCTCCGTCGTCTACCAACCCAAAGTGGATACCACCAACGGTGCCATACTGGGAGCGGAGGCGCTGCTGCGCTGGCACAGCAAAGAGCTGGGGAATATCCCCCCTGATCGATTTATCCCGATTGCAGAGGACTCTGGGTTGATCGAGAGCATCGGCGCCTGGGTGCTGGAAGAGGCGTGTGCCGAAGCCCAGAGCTGGCAGACTTTGTGCGATAGACCGGTACATGTCGCGGTCAACGTCTCATCCCGGCAGTTCCGCAGCGAGCACCTGATGGAGCGGGTGAAACGCGCTCTGCGGATAAGCGGTCTGAGCGCCACCGCCCTGGAGCTGGAGATCACTGAAAGCCTGCTGGTACAGGATGCGCCCCAGACGCTGGAAACCCTCAACCAGGTGCGTGAATACGGTATCAGCCTCTCCCTCGATGACTTCGGTACCGGCTACTCCTCCCTCAGTTACCTGAGACGTTTTCCGCTACAGACGCTCAAGATCGACCGCAGCTTTATCAAAGACCTGACCGAAAAAGCCGATGCCCAGGCGCTGGTGGATGCAATCATCGCCATGGCCCACAGCCTCAATCTCAAGGTGGTGGCGGAAGGAGTGGAGAACCACCAGCAGCTCGCTTACCTGAAAGAGAAATCGGTGGCGCAGATACAGGGCTACCTCTTCAGCCCGCCGGTAAGCGCCGAGAAGTTCCGCGCAATGCTCACCGGTGAAGAGTCGCTACTCGCTGATATCACCCCCAAAGAGATCAACTCTTGATGCCGACCCCCCGGCGCAACAGGCTGAGGCTGTAGGCCGCCAAGCCAACGATAAACATCAGGATGATTCCCAGGGCAACAGTGATAGGGATATCCGACACTCCCAGAAGCCCATAGCGGAACGCATTCACCATGTAGAGCACCGGATTGGCAAGGGAGGCTGTTTGCCAGAAGTCGGGCAGCATGGTGATGGAGTAGAAGACGCCGCCCAGATAGGTAAGGGGTGTCAAAACAAAGGTTGGGACAATGGAGATATCATCAAAGCTGTTGGCGTAGACCGCATTGATAAATCCGGCGAGGGCAAACAGCACCGAGGTGAGAAGAAAGACCAGCAGCGTCCAGAAGTAGCTGTGAATATCCAAATCGGTAAAAAAGAGGGAGACGGCGGTGACGGCAATCCCCACCACCACACCCCGGGCGACACCGCCGGAGACATAACCCGCCAGGATCACCCAGTTGGGCACGGGGGCGATCAGCAACTCCTCGATATGGTGCTGAAACTTGCTGCTGTAGAAGGAGGAGACCACATTGGAGTAGGAGTTGGTGATCACCGCCATCAGAATCAGCCCCGGCACGATAAAGTCGATGTAGGCAAAACCGTCCATCCTGCCGATGCGCTCACCGATGAGGGTGCCGAAGATCAGAAAGTAAAGACCGGTGGTGATGGCGGGGGGCAGCACCGTCTGCATCCAAATGCGGGTGAAACGCAGAATCTCTTTTGTGACAATGGTCTGAAAGGCGATCCAGTAGCGGCTGAGATGGTTCACTGGGGTGCCCCGTTACGATTTGCAGAGACCATATCGATAAACAGCTGCTCCAGCCGGTTCTGCTTGTTGCGCATGCTAATGACCTCAATACCGTTACGCGACAGCGCATCGAACAATCCGTTGATTCCCTGGTCACGGCTCACCTCCACCTCTAGGGTGCAGTCATCGAGACGGTCGAGAACATAGCCCCCCAACTCCGGCAACTCCGCCAGGGTACCTTTCAGATTCAACACAAAGGTCTCGGTATGAAGCTGATCGAGCAGCCGGCCCATACTGTTGTGTTCGGCAATCCGCCCCTGGTTGATGATGGCGATATTGCGGCAGAGACGCTCCGCCTCCTCCAGGTAATGGGTGGTGAGGATAATCGTCGTTCCCTGGCGGTTGAGCTCTTTCAGAAACTCCCACATTGAGCGGCGAATCTCGATATCCACCCCGGCGGTGGGTTCATCGAGAATCAGCAGCCGGGGCCGATGCACCAGTGCGCGGGCGATCATCAGGCGTCGCTTCATTCCACCGGAGAGATCCCGCGCCATGGTGGTGCGTCGATCCCAGAGATCCAGTTGGCGCAGACTCTCCTCGGCACGCCGCCACCCCTCCGCACGGGGAATCCCGTAGTAACCCGCCTGGTTAACCACAATCTCCCCCACCGGCTCCCAGACGTTGAAATTAAACTCCTGAGGCACCAGTCCGATGCACTCCTTCACCCGCTCCGGCTGCCGGTCAAGATCGTGATCAAACACCGTCACCGTGCCGCTGCTCTTGTTCACCAGTGAACTGATAATGCCGATAGCTGTGGACTTACCCGCACCATTGGGGCCGAGCAGGGCAAAGAAATCGCCCTCCTGCACATCGAGATCGATCCCTTTCAGTGCCTCAAAGCCGGAGCCGTAGCGCTTATGCAGATTACCTATGGAGAGAGCATTCATATGAGTGTAATGAGGCCGAAAAGTAACAGTGACATCCCGACTATATGGTGTCGGGTAGACACTATACAAGGGCGCGAACAGATCGCAACGCCCTCAATAAAGGGTTATCTTATGACACTTGATGCTCAGCTAATGATAGAAAAAGATTAGACAGTATTGGCCACAAATAAACGCGTATGAACGCAAATATTAAAAAATAGCTGAAACTATTCAGGTGATTGATGCGGTTCGCAAGCTCACCACATCCTACATGCAAGCATAGGCAAAGAAAGGATTGTAGGATGTGGTGAGGTACGAACCGCATCATTCGAATAGCAATTAACCCTCCTGTGTATCGCTGGAGAGCAGGTATCTGAATAGTTACAATTCATGAATCATATTCGCGTTCATTTCCGGCTGATTTTTCAAAGTAATCAGGAAACTTGATAAAGGAGGATCTGATGTTAAAGGATGGTGATAAAGGGGAAGAGGTTAAATCACTTCAGGAAAATCTCACACGCCTGGGGTACCGCCCAGGAAAGATCGATGGGGATTTTGGAGGCAAGACCGAAGCGGCTGTTGTCCGCTTCCAGGAGGAGACAGGGCTCTATGCAGACGGCATTGTCGGCCCCGCCACCCAAGCCGCCATCGAGCAGGCGCTTCATGAGCAGCTGCTGGAGCAGCATGCCACCCATGTGGGTGCCAACACCAACCAGGAGAGTCTGCTCCCCTTTGTGCGCGTAGCGGCAGACGCCTATCGAGACGGTTATGACCGTTTCCTGCTGCGCTCCGATGTGGCTGCAGCCTATCTGAAAGTAAGGGAGCAGGTGGTTGAGGCCGGAGGTGTAATAACCAGCTCCGGCGCACGGCGGGCACTGACCGCACGGGTCAGCCCAAGCCGCAGCGCCACCTCTTTTCACTACACCGGTCGCGCTCTTGATCTGCATGTGGGGAGCGGCATGGAGAATCGTCGCCGGAACCCCTACATTGTTACCGGAGAGGGTGGCAGAAGGTGGCGGGTCTATGTCCGTGCATCCGGGGGTGAGGTGATGGAGTTGGAGGCTATCACCTATGGATCACGAAAACGGAGCAAAAAGACCACAGGACGTTTCCTTGATCTTACCGCACTGTTTGCCCAGGCGGGCTTCGAAAGAATTCGCGCCCGCCCCTCATTTTTTACCGGCGGCAGCTGGCTGGGAGCGGAGTGGTGGCATTTTCAATATGAGTCCGGCCTGATAGAGGGCCAGTCCACTTTTGGCGATGAACTGTTGAAGGTCTACTCCGAAGATGACCTGCAGAGCAGCAGACCATGGGAGTACCGAAACCGGGTGTTTGGGGTGAATTGGGGGTGATAGCCGGCACTTGCCAGGCTTCATAGCGGCTCTGCACCAAAATCCAGAAAAACCACACCAATGGTAGAATAGGGATATTGTAGGAGCGAACTTGTTCGCGATGGACTCCGAAACGTGTCCTTCGCGAACAAGTTCGCTCCTACGCTTGAGTTCCGGTTTTACCGGTACCATACTCGGGGTCGGAGTCGATTGCGCTGAAATAACGAGATTTTCCCAACATATTCAACGCAATCGACTCCGACCCCTAAATTGGAAAACAAGAGTACCTGGAGCCAAAAAAAAATGAAGAGAATCACCATCGTCGGAGCGGGATTTGCCGCCCTCACTGCAGTCAAAAAACTGCGGGCCGCCGATCGCGCCATTGAGATCACCCTGGTGGCTCCCCGACCGGAGTTCACCTACCTCCCCGGTACTATCTGGATTCCCTCTGGCCTGCGGCAGCCTGAGGATCTGGTGATTCCTCTCTCCAACTTCTTCCAACGGATGAAGGTCAACTACCACAAGGGCTCAGCCACCGGCCTCAAGGATGGAGGGCGTACCCTGGTCACCAACAGCGGAGAGGTCGGCAATGACGGCCTGATCATCTGCTCCGGCGGCCGCTTCATTAAAAAGCTACCAGGCATCGAGCATGCCATCACCCCCTGTGAAGGGATCACCGCCACGGTAAAACTTCGTGACCGGCTGCAGCAGATGAAGAGCGGCACCATCGCCATCGGCTTTGCCGGCAACCCGAAAGAGCCTAGCGCCATGCGCGGCGGGCCGATGTTTGAGTTTCTCTTTGGTATCGACCGCATGCTGCGCCTGGAGGGGAGGCGAGATCGCTTCAAACTGCTGTTTTTCACCCCAGCTCCCGCCCCCGGCAACCGGCTTGGACCCAAAGCAGTGAAGGGTTTGCAGGCAGAGATGAAAGCGAGGGGCATAGAAACCCACCTGGGGCACAAGCTGGTCAAATTCACCGAAAACAGTGTGGTCACAGAGGGCGGTAAGTTCGATGCCCACCTGACTCTCTTTATGCCGGGGATGACCGGTAACCAGTGGTTTGACAATACCGACCTGCCCCGCTCTGCCGGCGGGCTGATCCGTGCCGACCGACAGTGCCGGGTTGAAGGGATGAAGGGAGTCTATGTCGCAGGCGACTCCGGCAGCTTCCCGGGACCCGAGTGGATGCCGAAACAGGCCCACATGGCCGACCTTCAAGCAGCGGCCGCCGCTGCAAATCTGCTCACCGAACTCAACGGCGGCACCCCCGACAAGACCTTCAAGATTGAGTTAGTTTGTATTATTGACAGCCAGACCACCGGCAGCCTGGTGGCACGCACCCCGAAGCACAATCTGGTACTGCCGCAGATGCGCGCCTTTCACTGGATTAAGCGACTGTTTGAGTGGTGGTACCTGAGGCAATACAAGTAAAGTGGTAATTATTCAGCACTACCTCGATACTCACGATTACTGACCCAGTTGTGCTCAGAATAACGGCCCTACATCGCGCGCGATAGTCCGTGAAATAAGACCGGGACACCCATCAACTGGCTCACCCAAGATGATGGGTGTCCTGATCATCATTATATACAGTTTCTGTTCGTTCGCTCGCTCGCAGGTTTGCACTCGGGCTTCTTTCAGCGTGTCTGTCACCAGAGCACACCTTGCCGTCAGCTAGTACTTTTAAAGGTGTCAATATGACATCCTCCCAGATATCGTACAGGGGACTTACACCCCATAAAATCATGCCCATACCGGGCACACACGAGAAAATCCAGCCAACGCAAAAAACGCACGGCTGATTTTGGCATTATGCCTAGGAATCATATGAAATATATATTGCTCGTGATTCAATTAGTAATATTCAGTGGTTCAGTAAATTCATCAACCAATCCATACGATGAGGCAATGAAACTTGTTAATGTCGGGGAGTACAGAAAAGCGTTTGATATAGCGCTTGTTAGTGCAAAAGAGGGTCATGCGCGTTCTCAATATATTGTAGGTTTCATGCTGGCTAAAGGTCGTGGTGTAGAAATGAACTGTCAAGAGGGCCTGTCATGGCTCCATAAATCTTCTGAAGCTGGATATTACGCTGCATCTTATATGCTTGGTGTTTTTTCATTGTTACCAAAACATCCTTGCGCAACTGTAGATACTGAAAAGGCAAGAGAATATATGGAGAAGGCAAGTGCTCAGGGTATGCCGAAGAATTAAGAGGCATAACAAGTCGCACCAGCCAACGCCAAAAGTCGGCGCGGCAGTGCTCAAACGTTGTGTGCAAAAAAGAGCGCTTGACTATAGTATCATTATTGCTACCATTAGAGAATGCATGGTATATCTAAAATCCTGAAAGAAATGAAAGCAAATCCTAAAGGAGTTCGTTTCAATGATCTTCAAAAGGTTTGCACACATTATTTCGGCAAACCACGCCAGAGCGGTAGTAGTCATTGCGTTTATAAAACACCCTGGCATGGAGATCCTCGTGTAAATATTCAAAACCACAAAGGTAAAGCTAAGCCTTACCAAGTCAGGCAAGTACTGCTAGCCATCGAAAAAATCGAGGTACATCATGGTTATTGAGAGTGATAAATATACATACCGAGTATTGTGGTCTGATGAAGACGAAGAATTTATAGGTTTATGCGCTGAGTTTCCAAGCCTTAGTTGGTTAGCATCAACTTCTGAAAAAGCATTAAAAGGCATTCGTTCTGTTGTTAAAGACTGCATTGCAGATATGAATAAAAGCAAAGAAGATGTGCCTTCACCACTATCAACTCGTAAATACAGTGGTAAATTCATGGTCCGTGTGCCACCTGAGGTTCATCGCCACCTTGCTATAGAAGCTGCCGAGTCCGGGGTAAGCCTAAACCGCATCGCTAGTGCAAAACTTGCGCATTAATCAGGAACAAGAGAGGACACCCATCACTTGACCCAGTAAAGATGATAGGTGTCCTTTTACGAAACACTTGGTTGGACGTAGAGTTGAGGTTGTTTAGATGATACAGTCCTTGTTTACCATCAAGAAATAATACCTGCATAGATTGCTTGGTCTGTGTTATTGCGTTAATGAACCCATGGCACCTATGTAAATTAAAGTTCACGGTTTGAATATGCACATTAAATATGAGAAAAGAAATAGTGAGATTGCTACAAGAATACTTTTAGGCGAGTCTCCTTCGAAGATTGCACAAGAATATGGATTATCTATATCTCGGTGTTCTCAAATATTACATACATATTGTTTCAGAATAGATAGAGATGTGTATGGAAGCATATCCAATCACCCTGAGTGCAAACCAAAATTAAAAGAATTGCAAGAATACGCCGATGTTTTTCTGGACGATAACTACGGTGAGTCAATAACACTATATAGCCCAATTTGGAGGGTAAAAGGGGCTTCCAAAAAGATTATATATGTGTTGGAATGTGAAGAAATATGTACAGTGGGAGAGTTGTTAAAAACAAATCTTGATATGTTAATCCGCTCACCCTATATTGGTCCAGTAATTTTAGAAGAGATAAAAAATATTGCAGAACGGTACAAGCACTTATTAGCGGAAGATGGAAAGTCCGGGACACCCATCAACGGGTTAACCAAAGACGATGGGGGTCCTGATCATCACTGCTAAGAGCGTAACGACTGACCAATACGGGTAGTGAGAAGAGCTGTTGCCACCGCTCCATAAACTCAGTTTTTGACCAATTATCAACAGCTTGCCGGTCAATACGTAAAACCACATAGTAATGGTTCGCGAGCACAGAAAAAGCAGCGATATCAATTGCAAACAGAGAGGATAGTTCTGTTAGGCGGTCAACTACCCACCGCTTACGGTGCTCGAAATTCTTTCCGGTTAGCGAGTAGCGACGTACACAGCGGCTTATGCAGTGATAGTAGGGTGTGCTGTCGAGGCTGATGAGGGCTTTTCTTGGCTTTGGCATGTCGCTCCTTGACTTATTTAGGTTCTTTGTATGTTCTTATTACATTAACATGTTATGGGTAGATATAAAATGATGGACGCCCTCTCTCATTCATGGATAAATTCTAATCAGTTAGCAGTAAAATTACAAGGTGAAACATGTCTATAGTATGTGCTGTCAAAAAGAATAATGAAATTGCAATCTCATGTGATACTCAAACAAATTTTGGTTCACTTAAAGTATCATCAAAACATATGGTGAATTCAAATAAATTATATTCAATAAATAAAAGCATTATTGGCATAGTTGGCTGGAGTGCAATTTCTGACATGGTAGAACATTTGCTTAAGAATGATAAGAAGCTATTCCAGTTAAATGATCGCATGGAAATATTCTCTACACTCATCTCATTGCATGAAAAAATGAAAGATGATTATTTTATTGAAACACAGGAAGATGACGATCAACCTGTTGAGTCTAATCAGCTAGATGCATTAATAGTTAATAATAATGGTTTATTTAAAATTGGAAGCTATAGAGAAGTTAGCGAATACAATACATTTTGTGCCATTGGTTCTGGCCGGAGATTAGCGCTTGGTGCCATACACTCGCTATATGAAATGAAATTATCTGCAAAACAAATTGCAGAGGCAGGCGTGAAGGCTGCCACTGAATTTGATGATGGATGTGGGCTTCCATTAAAAACAAGGGTATTAAAATTAAAAAATTAATAAAGACCGGGACTCCCATCAACTGGTTCATCCAAGATGACGGGCATCCTGTTCATCATCGATTACCAATCTTGGAATTGAATAGCCAAAAATCTTAATAAGTAACCCTTCTGTTACTGGGTATGCTTTTTGAACGCTATAGTTATTCTGTAATAGCAGTCTCAAACTGCATTACATTATCCGGGTTCAAAATTTCCTCTAGCGCTTCTGGCTTACCCTTACAGGCCAACATCACCTTATCTTTATTTCGAGCCAGAACCAACCCAAACTCTTCGGCTTTACTTTCCTCAATCTCCGGAATTATTTGCTCTAGAATCCGAGTAAAGGCGCTCCCCAGTTCAAGCTCTTTGTCGTACGCATCAGCATCCTTCTTATTCTCAAACATCGTACCGTCCCTGTCGCATTTCCACATTGCTACAACCGCCATTTTTTTTATCCTCTATGTTTATCAAGTGAAGGAAACCCTTTTCATTGCCAGCCAAATGACCTATTTATTTCAAACTTTGGTTATCTTACCACATGAGAACTTTTAGAGAACATATTTTTTAAAGATACGACAAATAACAAACACCGGGACACCCATCAACGGGTTCCCCCAAGATAACGGGTGTCCTGATCATCAGCAATCCGGAACTCAGGCGTAGGAGCGAACTTGTTCGCGAAGAGCACATTTCGTAGTCCATCGCGAACAAGTTCGCTCCCAATGTTATTAACTTAAGCTTAATACCATGGTCATCCCTGCATAGGTTGGAACCCAGTGGTCGATCTTCCCTCTTTCCCGTCATACCCGCGCAGGCGGGTATCCAGCGCTACGGAGCGCTGGCCCCTGGATTCCATCCTTAGGTCCGTAAACGGTGCATCCCTGCACCACTACTCCCGCCTACGCGGGAATGACGAGCCTGAAGTTTACGGGGAATTTTCCACCTAAGTTAATGGCATTCAGTTCGCTCCTACAACACATCTGTTCCACCATAACTGTGGTTTTCAGAATTTTGCTACATAGCCGATTTAAGGATAAAAGGGCACACAATGCGAGTTTATGTATGCAAGTGATTATTTTTAAACTCAAAAACGGCGGATTTTAGGGGTGAGCTGAATAGTTACGTAGCGGGCACGCTATCTCTGGAGCTTAAATCAGCCC
>JBEVXT010000158.1:0-4085 GCA_040505955.1 Sedimenticola sp.
GGCTGCGAATCGGCCCAAGGCTATTTCTACAGCCACCCATTGAGCTCAGATGAGCTGCTGGAGAAATATCACGCTTCAAGGGGAACCCCTGTTTGATCTTATGGAGGTGCAGCGACACCTCAAGGCGGTGGGTATCTTCGCCCGTCTTATCATTAGCGATGGCAAGCCCGGCTATCTGGCGGATATCCCCCGCACCCTCGGCTATATCGTTGAAGTGGCGGCAGACTATCCAGAGTTGTCGTTTCTTGGTGCGCTGATAACGTCTTTACTATTGATAAATAGTAAAGAATAGCCTACGTTTAAAATGAAGCCCGTATAAAGAGGAGGCGTCATGCCAAAAGTCAGTGCAAAAAGACAGATAACCTTACCGATTGGACAGTGTGAGGCGCTGGGGATAGAGCCCGGTGATGAGATAGAGAGTTTTGTTGCCGATGGTCGGTTGACGATTGTCAAAAAGCTCAAAGGGGCTGCCAAAGGGATTTTGAAACAGGTTCAGGTTGTCGATGCTATGAGTGATGAAGAGTCCCTGCAAAGCAGCTTTCAATGATTGCTGTAGATACCAATGTGCTGTTGCGATACCTGCTGGGGGATGATCCGGACCAGTCGGTAATGGCAGAAAGGCTGATTACCGGTAGCCAGACTGTTTTGGTTACCGATGTGGTACTGGTTGAGATGGTCTGGACTCTGAGGGGTAAAAAATACCAACTTAAAAAGGCTGATCTGGTAGCGGTTATCCATGCCCTGTTTCAGGAGCCAAATATTCGCTTTGAGGATGGGCCGGTGGTTTGGATGGCGTTGAATGACTACAGAAAAACCAAGTCTGTTAAGGGCCGGGAAGCCGACTTTGCTGACGCCCTCATTATCAATAAGGCAAGGTCAGTGGCAGGCATGCTAAATAGCAGTTTTGGCGGATCTTATACTTTTGATGTTGCTGCACAGTCGCTGCCAGGGGCCGAGGTGCCAAAAAAGAGTTGACTCCGCTCTTCCATTTCTGGAATCCCTATAGGCAGGATAAAAAACAGGACACCGAGTAAACAGGATACCCAAGTATTGAAGACTTATAACGACATATTTCCTTGTAGTTGGTGGGCTTGCATCTGCACCTCTGTGGGGAAGGTGTCAATCAGCTCTCCCAGAGGTGCGTACTCGATGCATGCCTTCTCCTGAGTTGGCAGCAGTGAGCCTATGCGCACCCCTAGCGTTGGCGATACGCCAGAGCAGGGCCAGAGAGATGTTAGCCGTTCCCTGCTCCAGTTGGGTCAGGTAGCGCTTCGATACCTCAGAGTGCTGGGCGAGATTTTTTCGGGTTAGACCGCGCCGTGAGCGGATTGAACGCACATGAGTACCGACCTCCTGGGTCAGGCCTTCGATGGTCAGTTCTGCACTGTTTTGCGGCGACTCGTTTTTGCTCATATTGGTGTTAACGCCGTTTTATGTTGCTACAGGGTTCAATGATGCCGCAACTGCACAATGTCCTCGAGATCAGTAGGGGGGCATGTTTTTTGTGCCCGCGTCTCGCCATATAAAGGCGTCGGCTGCGTGGGCACACAACCTATGCCCATCCTACATTTAAAGAGTGCTCTTGCGTTCCCTACCCCCCCGCCAGATGCGGCACCAAATCCACCTTGTCGCCATTCTTCAGCGTAGTGTTTTCTTCGGAAGCTACCAGCATTTTACCATTGATAGCGAACCCCAGAGAGTGGTCATCAAGGAATTCAGCGGCGTGGGGGAAGCGCCTTTTTACCTCGGTGCGCAGCTCTCCGATGGTTACCACTGGACGGTCAATCACTATCTGCCGCTGTGTGACTTCCGACAACTCAGGCAGGGTCACTGTCAGCCCGAAGCCGGTCAATACTTTAGATAGTTGCTGTTGCCACGGCGTTGACGGCAGGCCGTTAGAGTCGAATCCGGAGATGTCGTAGTAGCGTTTTATCAGTGCAGTAAACTGTTCATGATCGATCTTCTCGCCCTTGAATGAACCGTCAAGGATAGGAATTGCACCCCATAAAATCAACCAAAATCACGATACCCAGCAGAGGTATCACGCACCAGTTCCATGGATTTCGGCGAGAGTGATACTGCTGATATCCCGCCAGATACCGAAAATGCCGAAAAATGGGCTTGTTTCCCTATAACCCATCAACTGGGGTAAAGCAGTGCTAAATGATGGGTGTCCACTTTAAGGTGATACTCTTTTGATCAAGGGAAAGTCTCCTTTAATATTACCAACTAACAATGGCGAACCATTCTTTGTATAACCATTTCTCTCATAGAATGGTTTAGCTGTTATTGAACTAACAGTATATATTTCTTCTATGCCTTCTGAAATGATACGCTCTTCCATGGCTTCTAGCATTAGTTTGCCGTTACCTTTATGGAGAGCTTCAGGTACTAAATAGATTAGTAAAACTTCTCCTTCTAGCGTTATTACCCCAAAGCCAACTATGAGGTCATCATTGGTGCAAACAACAGAATATAAATTGACGGACTGAATCCATTTCTTAACATTGCTCTCCGTTTTATTATCTAACCATTCGTCAATGATTGACTGGTCATTGTAATCAAGCGAACATATTTCAGATATCGAGCGTCGTAAGACTTCACAAGCCTTAGCGCTATCAGAGGGTATTGCTTCTCGAACTTTATACATGAATTGATATTCACGCTAACGCTAAGCACAGCGGCTTGGTGAAGGTGGCGACTTTTTTGAGTGTTTTTTCAAAAAAGATGACGACTTTGCCAAGTCCGACTGCTGCGTTTGGTTAGGCATTTTTAGATAGCAGAGTTACAGGTTTAACTGATGCTGGGTCAAATGATGCTGCTGAGGATATTATGTTGTATGCAACAAACGCTGCCCAATGAAAGTTAGTGAACTTACCGCTAATTGCCTCTTTAGGCCATTCAGGCCCAGATTTTTTCATGTGTGAAATGAATGCCTCTAATTTATTTTCTATTTCGTGAGAGGTTAAGTTATGAGCAAGTTCATTTCTTGTTTTGTTTAGTAACTCTAAGCCTTTCCATACCCATGCAGAGTGAGAGATATCATTTGATGCTCTGGCTAATTTGGTTTTTTGTGAAAATGAAAGCCTAGCATCTTTGATGTATTTAGGATTCTTATGTGACTTATAAATAATATTTGTCAATTCTTCTTCAACTAACAGATGGCATTTAAGCAATGTGAGTTCTACGTCACCTGATTTTGGCAATGTTTCCATAAATCTTAATAATGGAGCTAGATCAAGTTTTTTAGTCATACTGGTTTATTGCCTAACAGCTGATTATAAAGCTGGCACGTTCGTTGACATAAGCCGCCAAATTCTCACTTGGCGTTTTCAAAAAAATTCAGGAATATCCCGCGGAGCAGAAAGAGGGAAATAGTCTCCTGCCAGTGAATAATATTCCTCAGTTATGAATAGATTATCAGAAAAAGAGTCTGATTCAAACCAGCTACTATAGGAATCCCCCGGACAGATAACAGGCGAAGGAGAGGTGGGGATCACACCTCCAACTGGAACTCAGCCACAGGTCATGTCCGGTCTGTTGACTCGGTATCCATTATGGCCGCTTCGTGCTGACAGCTGACCAAGGCCATTCTACGCCAAATTTACCGCTTTGGCCGTCAGGAGAATTCGCCTTTCGCGATCTTCCGCAAAAGCGCTCTGACTTCCTCCATGCCCTTCTCTGTTAGTTGCTATCGGTATGTAATAAGCACTCGGGACAGTCAGAGGATAAGCAAAACTACCACTTTTTTGCCCAGGCAGAGGCTACATCCAGCATGCGGTTGGCGTAGCCCCATTCGTTATCAAACCAGGTTAGCACTTTGATCAGGTGTTTGCCCGCTACGCGTGTTTGCCCTGCATCGACAATGCCGGAGCGTATATCGTGGTTAAAATCGCATGATGCCAGTAACTCTTCGGTATATCCCAGCACACCGTTAAATTGATTTTTTGCAGCTTCTTTTAGCGTGCTGTTTACCTGCTCGGCACTCACATCCCTGGATACCACTACCGACATATCAACCGCCGAGACATTCACTGTGGGAACGCGCATTGCCTGAGCTTCAAAGCAGCCGGCCAGTTGCGGCA
>JBEVXT010000159.1:0-1776 GCA_040505955.1 Sedimenticola sp.
GGCGTATCCGGCTTCGAGTCCCATACTGCCGAACTGAGTCTGAGTATGCCGTTGCGTTCAGTGGGCTGCCGATTTATGCAGATTGCGGCGGCACACTAGCAAATGGTATTTGCCTGGCAAAATATGATCTTGATAAACCAGCATATAAGATATTTGTAACCACCTGATCATTCAAGTATTATTATCTATATCTTCGGCTTGATCAGCCATAGCCTTCCAGAAAAGATTATGGCGGATGTGCTCGAAGCGGGATGAATTAATGATCATGGAAGGCAAAATGAGCAATATCGCTCTCATTAGCTTCGCAGTTAAGAGTCGTCGCTTATGTGGCTAACCAGGGGTATACCATTAACATATTGCATAATTGTTTTACTCGGTGGGAAACGACTTTCCGGCTTCTGCGGGGTATATCGCGTATCTCCTTGATAAAGAAACCGGCTAGACATCTAGGGCGCCAAGTCTATAGTGACCTCAACCTGCAACAGACGTTCGACTGGTTATGCCACCAGTCCGAAAAAGGGGATGGGGCGCATCCCAACAGCGATATCGGAAAAGTGGAAAAAGACTTCGATTTTCTCGGATTTCACTGCCGCCCCACCGGCTTGGGGGTAGCTGACGCGGCGCGATCACGGAAAAATGAGAAACCGGCCCGGTGCTCTCCAGGGATGGACGAATGTCGTGGGAGGCACAACTGCACGGATGCAGGAGGTAGAGCGGAGCAGGAAACCCGAGCCGGGGATGCCGGGAGCGACCTTTATGAGCAAGGTGTGTCGAAACGGCGTGTTGGGGCCTATCTGACACAGTTGTTGTTCGGGTTAGTACTTTCAATGGCGATGGTGACGGGAGCCCACGCTGTTTCGAAGGCGCTCACCGACGCAGGCGGCGATAACGGTAATCCTCTAACGTCAGTTACTTCGTATTGCATTAGTGATACCGGCAGTTGTCTTACGAGTACTAAAGCAGAAACTGATTGGGATTATTATCACAATAAGTCGAGAACTATGGGCGCTTATGCTTGGCTCCTGGATAGTGAAAACGCGACGCATAATGCCTCAAATCGCGGGGCAGTTCTTGGCATTGGCACCGGCTCTGCTGTATCTCCGGTCACCGCTGCCTCGTGCTCTGCAGAAACTGGAGCATCAATTGTGATTGACTACAACGCTATCATTTCACTCGCGAACAATGGAGACTTTTGCGATTTTGTGATTAATAATGCCACAGGTGATCAATTTACCGGTACGCTAACGCGTACCGGGGACGCATTTTTCTTAACTGGAGCCATTATAGACTTCGATCCAGTGATTACTGCTCCGGAGATGGATGTGGAAGGCAACAGTAACGCCATTACCGATGGTGATACGACGCCGTCGCTTACGGATGATACCGACTTTGGCAATGTCGCTCTGGCGGGAGGCACCAACGCCAATACCTTCACCATCAACAATAGTGGCAACGCAACACTGAACCTGAGCAGCACCCCACGGGTAACCATGGGTGGCACCAACGCTGCTGATTTCACCTTGACCACCGATGCAGCGACATCGGTAGCCGCCGCCGGTTCGACCACCTTCACCATCACTTTCGATCCAAGCGCTGCCGGTTCCCGCGTAGCCACGGTCTCCATTGCCAACGACGACAGCGATGAGAACCCCTACACGTTCAGTATTGCGGGTACCGGAACCACAGCTCCGGAGATGGATGTGGAAGGCAACAGTAACGCCATTACCGATGGTGATACGACGCCGTCGCTTACGGATGATACCGACTTTGGCAATG
>JBEVXT010000159.1:1876-4718 GCA_040505955.1 Sedimenticola sp.
GCGTAGCCACGGTCTCCATTGCCAACGACGACAGCGATGAGAACCCCTACACGTTCAGTATTGCGGGTACCGGAACCACAGCTCCGGAGATCGACGTGCAGCGACCGGCTAGCACCTCCATTGCTGATGAGGGCACCGATGCCCAGGACAACAAAAACGTCGGCGATCAGGTGACGCTGACCTACACCGTCGAAAATACGGGTAATGGGGTGTTGAACGTCACAGACATTACCAGTGCCAACCCAAGCAACGTCACGGTTGACTCCATCTCAACCACCGCCTTTACCGTAGGCGCCGGTGCCACGGCTACATTCAATGTCCTGTACACGCCCACTACGGCGGGAGCCTTCAGCTTCGACCTGGATATCACCAGCGATGACGCGGACGAGGGCAATTACGACCTCACCGTCTCCGGTACCGGTACCGGAACCACGGCCCCGGAGATCGACCTGCAACGACCGGCAAGCACCTCCATTGCCGATGACGGAACCGATGCCCAGGGCAGCAAAAACGCCGGTGATCAGGTGACGCTGACCTATACCGTCGAGAACACGGGCAATGCGGTATTGAACGTCACCAACATTACCAGCACGGGTGCAAGCAACGTCACGGTTGACTCCATCTCCACCACCGCCTTTACCGTAGGCGCCGGTGCCACGGCTACATTCAATGTCCTGTACACGCCCACTGCGGCGGGGGCCTTCAGCTTCGACCTGGATATCACCAGCGATGACGCGGACGAGGCCAATTACGATATCGCCGTCTCCGGCACCGGGGCCACGGCCCCGGAGATCGACCTGCAACGACCGGCCAGCAGCTCCATTGCCGATCCAGGAACCGATGCCCAGGGCAGCAAAAACGCCAGCGATCAGGTGACGCTGACCTATACCGTCGAGAACACGGGCAATGCGGTATTGAACGTCACCAACATTACCAGCACGGGTGCAAGCAACGTCACGGTTGACTCCATCTCCACCACCGCCTTTACCGTAGGCGCCGGTGCCACGGCTACATTCAATGTCCTGTACACGCCCACTGCGGCGGGGGCCTTCAGCTTCGCACTGGATATCACCAGCGATGACACGAACGAGGGCAATTACGACCTCACCGTCTCCGGCAGTTCCGGCCCCGATGAAGCCGAAACAGTAGCTACCACTCAACAGGCCATTCAGAACTTCGCTGGCAAACGCATGGTGATGATCACCTCCCAGGGGCCGGGACTCTCCGGCTTCCTCGGCGGTGACGGCCTCGGTGGCGGCTTCAACGGCTTCTTTGGTGACAGCCCGGTAGGCCTCAACTTCAGCGGTGACAGCGACCGCAACCAGGGGAGCTTCTCCACCAGCCTGCAGCAGTTTATCAATGCAGAACAACGGGCCTACGCCCGCAAACTGGCGCAGAACGGTGCCGCAGAGGGAGGAGGCGTACCGGGCGAGTCACAAAGCCCGATCCGCTCCCCGGCCAATATCTGGATCAAGGGGCGCTGGACCCACGCCAAGGAGGATCGCGGCAATATCGACGAGAAGAGTGACTTTGGCATCGTCTATATCGGCACCGACTGGCGCCACTCAAAAGACCTGCTGATCGGCCTCATGGGGCAGATCGACTGGGCAGACGAGAAGTCCACCGGGCTGAATATTGAGGCGGAAGGCAAGGGCTGGATGCTCGGCCCCTACGTTGTATCGCGGCTCACCGATACCCTCATCCTGGATCTGCGTGGCGCCTGGGGACAGTCGGACAACAAGGTCAACCCTCTGGGTACCTATTGGGATAGTTATGATAGCGAGCGCTGGCAGATAGAGGGCAACCTCACCGGCAGCTTCGACCATGACCGCTGGCACGTTGCCCCCTCTCTGGGCTGGAACTACTTCGAAGAGAAGCAGAAGGCCTATACCGACAACAACGGCTTCCGTATTGGCGAACAAACCGCCTCCCTGGGCAGCCTCAACTTTGGCCCGACAGCGAGCTATACCCTGCGTGAGACCGATGATGGGCTACTTATCCGTCCTCTGGTGGGGTTGAAAGGGGTCTGGGACTTCGATGCCCCCGATATCACCGCTGTCAACGGCCTCGCAGTGGGCACCGAGGGGCTACGCGCTCAACTAAAGGTCGGCATCAATCTGCGCACAGTCAAGGGCCTCACCTTCCAGGGGAGCTATACTTATGATGGCATCGGCGTATCCGACTTCGAGTCTCACACCGCCGAACTGAGCCTGAGTATGCTACTGCGTTCGAGTGCGCTGCCGAAAGGGTCATCCATTCAGGGTTCTTACTCCCTGCAGGGGATAAATTATCTCAACAGCTTTGAACAGCGCAGTGAAGATGCCCAGCGCGCCAAGCTGTCGATAGATATCCCGTTCTGAGGTGAGTCACAGAGTGGTCACCCATCACGCCGCAACCTTGGTTGCGGCGTTTTTGGTTTTGCTGCAGTTTCAATGGTGTGGATTAAACGTCAGCCACTTTATGCAGATTGGTGATCTCCAAAAGGTGGGTGTCCTGATTTTTGGATACGGTTAACCATGAAAAGCCAAGACATTGTCATATTCCTAAAACTTATTCTCCTTCGCCAGAGTGCTAATGTAAGTGTACAAATCAAGCAGTCAACTGAGAACTCTAGGTTTAAGCAGCTGAAACTGCAATACGACCGGTCTCCCTCTTACGCGGACGTTTTTTTATGACGATCTCGATATCACGATCCAGATGCATTAGGAAATTCATTAGGCGCTCAAGAGAGAATTCCTTGAGTTGTCCGCGCACTATGGCTTGACCCAGTTAAATAGATACAATATTATGCTGCATAACATAATTTTTAACGAGCTGAGGTCATCCACATGCCAGGCAAGGG